>JAIVHR010000098.1 GCA_020200935.1 Sphingomonadales bacterium | reverse complement strand
CCCTCGAACGACGCCTGGTTCGGCGCCTGGGGTCCGCCGCAGCATCTCGCCCAGGCCAGGCTGCGCGCGATCGAGGAGGCGATGCCGATCATCCGCTCGACGCCGACCGGCATCTCGGCGGTGATCGATTCGCAAGGCCATGTCCGATCGCACCTGCCTTTTCGGCAAGCGGGCACGATAGACGACACACTGCCCCCGCCCGGCGCGCCGACCCTCTTCTCGCGGCTCGGCAACTGGCTGCCGATCCTTTTTGCAACGCTGCTCGCCGGATTGGCATTTGCCATCGCCCGCCGCCCCCGCTAAAGCATATAACGAATTCTTTATATGGACCGGCCAGCGGCCCATCCGCGCCGGTCCCTTCATTTACCGAAGGACTTTTTTCAGCCATGCGCAGCGACTATCTCTTTACCTCTGAAAGCGTTTCCGAAGGCCATCCCGACAAGGTTTCCGACCAGATCTCGGACGCCATCGTCGATCTGCTGCTGTCCAAGGATCCCGAATCGCGCGTCGCCTGTGAGTGTCTGACGACCACCGACCAGATTACGCTCGGCGGCGAAATCCGCTGCAACGACGCGGTCACCGCCGACGACAAGATCAAGGACGAGGTCAACGCCGAGATCGAGGCCGCGGCGCGCGAAACGGTCAAGCGGATCGGTTATCAGCAAGACGGCTTCCACTGGGAGACCGCGCGCTTCACGAGTCACCTCCATGGCCAGTCGGCGCATATCGCCCAAGGTGTCGACGAGGCTGGCAACAAGGATGAGGGCGCCGGCGATCAGGGCATCATGTTCGGCTTCGCCTGCGACGAGACACCCGATCTGATGCCCGCGACACTCCATTATTCGCACCGCATCCTCGAACGGCTCGCCCGCGATCGGCACGACCGGACGGTCGAATTCCTCGAACCCGACAGCAAGAGCCAGGTCACCTTGCATTACGCCGACGGCAAGCCGGTCGAGGCGGCCGCGCTCGTCGTCTCGACCCAACACGCCCCGGGCTATCACGAGGGCGAAAAGGGCAAGCAGCTGCGCGATTACGTCATCCATGCAATGACGGACGCGCTGCCCGACGGTTGGGTGACCGAGAATACCGTTGTCCACGTCAACCCGACCGGCCGCTTCGAGATCGGCGGACCCGACGGCGATGCCGGGCTCACCGGCCGCAAGATTATCGTCGACACCTATGGCGGCGCGGCCCCGCATGGCGGCGGCGCCTTCAGCGGCAAGGATCCGACCAAGGTCGATCGGTCGGCCGCCTATATCGCCCGCTATCTGGCCAAGAATATCGTCGCCGCCGGACTTGCCACGAAATGCACGATCCAGCTCTCCTACGCGATCGGCATCGCCGAACCGCTATCGCTCTATGTCGATTGCCACGGCACCGGCGAAGTTCCCGGCGAGCGCCTCGAAAAGATTTTGCCCGAAATCGTCCGCCTGACCCCCAAGGGCATCCGCACCCATCTCAAGCTCAATCAGCCGATCTACGAACCGACCGCGGCCTACGGCCATTTCGGCCGCCAGCCCATGGGCGCGCTCTTCAGCTGGGAAAAGACCGACCTCGTCGATCAGCTCAAGGCGGCGGTGTGAGCGGAAGGTCGCGAAGATCGCGGTCCCTAAGGCGGGTTTTTCTTCCCACCCAAATATGGTCCGGTCGCCTGATTCTCCGAAGGGAATCGAGCGATCCCGTTATACCGGAATGCCGAGCGTGTAGGACAGGACGGAATAGCCCTCTCCCATGGGGAGAGGGTTGGGTGAGGGGTCCGGACCTATCGGCAAGGGCGCAACCCGTCATCCAACTCCGCCTAAATTCGCCTTCGGCTCATTAAGGCTCCATATCCTTCTCCCCTTGGGAGAAGGTTCGTAGGATCAGCCTCATGTCCGACGACGCCAACATCTACAGCCTGTTCGCCGAGACCGCCGCACGTGTCGGGGACAAGCCTTTGCTCGAAGAGCAAGGAGGGACCCGCCTCACCTATGCCGAGCTCGACGAGGCGACCGGCCGCTGGGCGCAGGCGCTGCGGGGGCTCGGCGCGGGGCCGGGCGACCGGATCCTGGTGCAGGTCGAAAAGTCGGTCGAGAATGTACTGCTCTATCTGGCAAGCCTGCGCGCCGGGCTCGTCTATGTGCCGCTCAACCCCGCCTATACCGCCGCCGAACTGGCATATTTCATCGCCGATGCCGAGCCGGCGGCGATCGTCTGCGATCCCGCGCGCGAGGAAGCGCTGGCGCCGCTCAAGGGCGCGGCCGAGCTCTCGACCCTGTCGGCCGAGGGGTCGGGCAGCATCGCCGAGATGGCGGCGCAGGCCTCCACCGCCCCCTTCGAAACCGCCGCGCGCGAGCCCGGCGATCTCGCCGCGATCTGCTACACCTCGGGCACGACGGGCCGCTCGAAGGGCGCCATGCTGAGCCATGCGAACCTCGCCTCGAACGCGCTGACGCTCTACGATATCTGGCACTGGCGGCCCGAGGATGTGCTGATCCACGCGCTGCCGATCTATCATGTGCACGGCCTCTTCGTGGCGCTGCATCTGGCGTTGCTCGGCGGCTCGACGATCCGCTTTCACAAGGGCTTCGACAGCGATGCCGTGCTCGCCGACATGCCGGGAGCGAGCGTACTGATGGGCGTGCCGACCTTCTATGTCCGGCTCGCCGCGCATCCCGGGCTGACGCCCGATGCGGCGAGCGGGATGCGCCTCTTCATCAGCGGATCGGCGCCGCTGCTCGAATCGACCTTCGCCGATTTCGAGGCGAAGACCGGACACCGGATCCTCGAACGCTACGGCATGACCGAGGCGGGAATGATCTGCTCGAACCCGTATGAGGGCGAACGCATTCCNNNCGCAATGCGATGGGCAAGGTGCAGAAGGCGAAATTACGGGAAGAGCATGCGGGGTTGTTCGAAGATAACGCCAATCCCCGTTCGTCCTGAGCGAAGTCGAAGGGCGTGTGCACCGCCGTGCCTCGTTCGCACTTCGACAAGCTCAGCACGAACGGGTTAGGAAGCGTCCAGATCCCATGACCCAGGACCCGACCACCATCCGCCGGCTCTATGGCCGCTCGAAGGGGCACAGGCTGCGCAAGGGGCAGCAGGCGCTGCTCGACGAGATGCTGCCCGGGATCGCCGTGCCCGAGGAGGGGCCGCTCGATGCGCGGCGGCTGTTCGGTGATGACCGCCCGCTTGAGCTCGAGATCGGCTTCGGGTCGGGCGAGCATCTGGCGTGGCAGGCGGCGGCGCGGCCGGAAACCGGCTTCATCGGCTGCGAGCCCTTCGTAAACGGCGTGGTCGGCGCGCTCGGGGCTATCCGCGATGACAATCTGGGCAATGTCCGCCTGCATATGGGCGACGCGCTCGATATTCTCGAAAGGCTGTCCGATGCTTCGCTCGATCGGGTCTATCTGCTCCATCCCGATCCCTGGCCCAAGACGCGCCACGAAAAGCGGCGGATGATCAATCCCGGCCCGCTCGATCTGATCGCGGCGAAGCTCAAGCCGGGCGGCGAATTCCGGCTCGGCACCGACGATCCGACCTATTGCCGCTGGTCGATGATGACCATGGCTCGGCGCGGGGATTTTGAGTGGCTGGCCGAGCGGCCGGCGGATTTCCTCACCCGCCCCGAAGACTGGCCCGAAACGCGCTACGAAGCCAAGGCCCGCCGCAAGGGCCACGAAGTCTGGTATTTCCGCTACCGGAGGCGTTAGGCCGGCCTAAGTTTGCAAAATGGACACGCAGCGTTGTCAAAAAAAGCAATTAGGTTGCTCTTGAGAGCAACTTTCTTAGCAAGCGCTTCTCTATACCATGGTCACCGTCCTGTAGGACAGCATTTCAGCCGGTCGATGGTGGCGAGAGCCTGAGCAGTCGGCCCTCGGAGCCATCGCGTTCGTCTTCGAGCACCCAGAGCGCGCCGTCGGGCCCTTCGATGACCGAACGGATGCGCGCATCCATGTCGTAGCGGGCAGCCTCCTCGGGTTCGCCGTCCATGTCGATGCGGACCAGCGCCTGGATCTTGAGGCCGCTGGCAATCGCATCGCCGCGCCAGCCGGGCAACAGGGTGCCGGTATAGAAGATCATGTTGCCCGGCGCGATGACCGGGGTCCAGCTGACGACCGGGCCGGTGAACGGCCCATCCTCGGTGTGGTCCGGAATCGCTTCGCCGTCATAATGCTCGCCGCCCGAGCGCACGGGCCAGCCGTAATTGGCGCCGCGCTCGATGCGGTTGAGTTCGTCGCCGCCGGCCGGGCCGTGTTCGAGCACCCAGAGCTGGCCCGACGGATCGAAGGCGAAGCCCAATGGGTTGCGGTGGCCGTAGCTCCAGATCTCGGCCGAAACGCCGCCGCGATTTGCGAAGGGATTGCCCTCGGGTACGCTGCCGTCGTCATTGAGCCGGATCACGCTGCCCAGCGTGTTCGAGAGATCCTGCGCCGGCTCCATCTTCTGCCGATCGCCCGAGGCGATCCAGAGATAGCCATCGGGGCCGAACAGGATCCGGTGGCCATAATGGCCGCGCCCGGTGACCTTGGGCTGCTGGCGCCAGATCACCTCGACCCCGCCATAATCGACCTCGGGCAGGCCGCCGATCGTGCCGACACGCGGCGTATCGGGGCTGAAATCGACGAGTTTCATCGTCCCGCCCTTTTCGGTGACGATCAGCCGGCCGTCGGGCAGGAAGGCCATCGCCCAGGGCTCGTCGAAATCGCCGACGACTTCGATCTGGAAAGGCTCGACGGGATCGACCGCGGTCAGCGAGTTTTCACCATCGCTGGCGGGATCACTCTGGGCCGGCGAATTGCCGCTGCAGGCGAAGAGCGCGATCGAACTGGCGGCGGCGAGCAGAAAACGGTGGGACATATTCTTTCCTCTGACGATTCCTCTGGTGATGGCGATTCTGACCGATCCTAGCCCGTGTCGTCCGCTTTTACACGTCGGGCAAAAGCTGCGCCGCCTCGCCCCAACCCCTGAGATCGCGCGAAGCGGCGCGTTCGAGCAGCGTATCGGCATTCCTGATCGAGAAGCGCTTCGCATCCTTCATCCCGTCGAGCTCGTCCCAGGCGATCGGCGCGGCGACCGGCGCGCCTTCGCGCGCGCGGGCCGAATAGGGCAGCACCGACGTCGAGCCGCGCTGATTGCGCAGCCAATCGATGAAGATCTTCCCCTTGCGCTTGGCCTTCGACATCGTCGCGGTGAAGCGCTCGGGCTCCTGGCTCGCGAGCGCGCGGGCGAAGCGGCTGGTGAAATCCTTGACCGACTCGATCGTCCCCATCTGAACGCAGGCGAGGATGCCGGCGATGTCCCTGACGTAGAGATAATCCTCGACGCCGCCCTTCTTCTCGGCGATCGGCACATGGCGGACATGCTCGCCGAAGCTGCCGCTGTCATGCTTCTGGAAGAAGCATTTCTTGGCCCGACCCTGCGGGCAGCGCACCAGGCTGATCGGACGCTCGCCAATCCAGGGCAACATCAGCGCGCCGACCGCCTCGTAATAATCGGCAAGATCGCCCTTGGTCGCCTTGGCGTCGGGGAAGATAACGCGGTCGCGGCTGGTGATCTTGACGCCTGACGAGGGTGTATCCTTGGGCGCTTCCTGCGGTTCTTCGGGCCTCACCTCCTCGGCCTGCTTGTCGCTGCGCAACCCGAGGAAGCTCGCATGGCGGAGGCGATCGTCGGCCGTCAGCTCGGCGAAGGCGATCTCGGCAACGAGCTTCGGCGTGACCCAGTGCGCCTTGCGGGCGTCGGCCCTTGGCACCTCGGCGGGCGGCGTCTTGCGCTCGATCCGGGAGAATTTCGCGGCGAGATCGTCGAGCGTGTCGCGATCGAAGCCGGTACCCGCCTTGCCCCTGTAGACCAGATCGTCGCCTTCATACTGCGCGAGCAGCAGCGAGGAGAAGGGGCGGGCCTTGGCCGAACTCTCGCTCCAGCCGATGATCACGAATTCCTGCCGCCGCGTGCATTTGACCTTGAGCCAGCCCTTGCTGCGCCGCCCGCGATAGGGCGCGTCGGCCTGCTTGGAAATGATCCCTTCCTGCCCGGCCTCGCATATCGCCCGGTAGAGCTTCTCGCCGGCGCCGATGATGTGATCGGAAAAGCGCACGCCGTCCTCATCCTCGCCGATCAGCGCCGCAAGCCGCTCCTTGCGCTCGATCAGCGGCCGCTCGGCGAGGCTCTCGCCATCGAGCTCGAGCAGGTCGAAGGCGAAGAAGGTGAAGCCATCCTTGCCCTGTTTGAGCCGCTTCTGAAGCGCCGAGAAATCGGGATTGCCATCCTTGTCGAGCGCGACAATCTCGCCGTCGAGCAGCGCTCCGGGAAGATCGAGCGCGGCGACGGCCTCGGCGACATTCGAGAATTTCTCGGTCCAATCCAGTCCCGAGCGGGTGTAAACCTTCACCTTGTCGCCAGCGGCGGCGACCATCGCGCGATAGCCGTCATATTTGATCTCATGGAGCCAGCTGTTGCCGCCCGGCACGGCATCGACGAGCGTCGCGAGCTGGGGCTTGCGGAATACGGGCAGGCTCGGCTTGCGTCCCGATTTGCGCTTGGGCTTGGCGGCTTTCTTCGCCGCGCTCTCGGCCGCGGCCATCGCCTTGTCGAACGCCTTGCCCTTCTTGCCTTCGAGCGAGGTTTCGCCCTCCTCGTCTCCGGCGATCTCGGCCATCGAGCGGCCGGTCTTGATGCTGGTCAGCTCGCGCGCGACGAGATCTTCGCTGACGCCCGCGTATTGATCCTCGAGTTTTCGCAACAGCCAGTTCTCGCGTTTCTCGCCGGGCTTGCCGCGCATCCGGACGAGCAGCCATTCGCCCTTCATCCGCTCTCCCTCGAGGATGAAATGGAGATGGCCCTTGTCGATATCCTCGGCGCTCTTGCCCTCGACCGGCGCCCATTTGCCCTGGTCCCAGAGCATCACCGTGCCGCCGCCATATTCGCCCTTGGGGATCGTCCCCTCGAACTCGGCGTAGCTCATCGGGTGGTCCTCGGTGCGCACGGCAAGCCGCTTGTCGTCGGGATCGAGGCTCGGCCCTTTGGTCACCGCCCAGCTCTTGAGCACGCCGTCGGCCTCGAGCCGGAAATCATAATGCAGCCGGCTCGCAGCGTGCTTCTGGACGATGAAGCGATTGCCCTCGCCTTTG
>JAIVHR010000263.1 GCA_020200935.1 Sphingomonadales bacterium | reverse complement strand
GCGAAGTGGAGCGCCTCGGACAGCCCCTGGAGCACCCCGGCGATTGCCAGCTGGTTCGCCATCTTGGTCTGCTGTCCGGCGCCCGGCCCGCCGCAATGGACGATCCGCGCGGCATAGGCGCGCACGCGGGGCTCGGCGAGCGTCATCGCCTTTTTCGTCCCGCCGCACATGATCGCCAGCTTGCCGTCGACCGCTCCCGCCTCGCCGCCCGAGACCGGCGCATCGAGGACATGGAGCCCACGCTTGTCGCCCTCCTCGGCGAGACGCCGGGCGAGCCTCGCCGAGACCGTCGTATGATCGACGAAGAGCGCACCCTCGCTCATCGCATCGAAAGCGCCGTCCGCGCCGAGCGCAATCTCCTCGAGATCGGCGTCGGCGCCGACACAGGCGAAGACGGCATCGGCGCCTCGGGCGGCTTCGGCCGGGTTGGCGGCGGTCTTGCCGCCATATTCGCCGACCCAGGCGTCGGCCTTGGCCGCGGTGCGGTTGAAAACGGTGACCTCGTGTCCGGCGCGGGCCAGATGTCCGGCCATCGGACCGCCCATCACCCCGAGCCCCAGAAATGCCAGTCTTGCCATGCGCGGCACCCATAGGATGTGTTTGCCGGGATCGCCAGAGAGGTCTAGGGCATGCCGCCATGGCGAGTGCAGTCGAAAGCGAGACCGGGTCGACGCTGACGATCGACGATATCCGCGCGGCGCAGGAGCGGATCGCCGGCGAGGTCGTCCGCACGCCGACCCTCGAGAGCCGGACGCTGTCCGAACTGACCGGCGCCGAGGTCTGGCTCAAATTCGAGAATCACCAGTTCACCGCCTCCTTCAAGGAACGCGGCGCGCTCAACAAGCTGCTCCAGCTCACCGATGAGGAGCGGAAGCGCGGGGTGATCGCGGCCTCGGCCGGCAATCACAGCCAGGGCGTCGCCTTTCACGGCGCTCGGCTCGGCATCCCGGTGACGATCGTCATGCCGCAGCATACCCCCGCGGTGAAGGTGCGCCAGACGCGCGATCACGGCGCCGAGGTCGTGCTCCATGGCGAACGCTTCGACGATGCCAAGGCGCGCGCCTTCGAAATCGCCGCCGATCGCGGCCTCGTTTTCGTCCATCCCTTCGACGATCGCGAGATCGCCGCGGGGCAGGGGACGGCGGCGATCGAGATGCTCGAGGATGCGCCCGAGATCGACACTCTGGTCGTGCCGATCGGCGGCGGAGGGCTGATCTCCGGGATGGCGGTCGCGGCCAAGGCGATCAATCCCGATATCGAGGTGATCGGCGTCGAGGCCGAACTCTATCCCTCGACCTATGCCAAGCTCCACGGGAAGGAGATGCCCTGCGAGGGCGACACGCTGGCCGAGGGCATCGCGGTCAAGCAGCCCGGCGAATTCACCTTCGAGATCATACGCGACTATGTCGACGAGATACTGCTCGTCGGCGAGGCCGATCTCGAACGCGCCGTATCGCTGCTGCTGCAGATCGAGAAGACCGTCGTCGAGGGCGCCGGAGCGGCCGGTTTCGCGGCGATGCTCGCCCATCCCGACCGTTTCAAAGGCAGGAAGGTCGGGCTGATATTGTGCGGCGGCAATATCGACACGCATCTGCTCGCCAACGTGCTGCTGCGCGATCTCGCGCGGCAGGGGCGGCTGGCGCGGCTCCGGGTCCGCATCAAGGACCATCCCGGCGCGCTCTCCAAGGTCGCGCATGTCTTCGAGGAGCAGGAGGCCAACATCATCGAGGTCTCCCACCAGCGCATCTTCACCAAGCTTCCCGCCAAGGGCCTGTTCACCGAGATCGAATGCGAGACCCGCGACCGCGCGCATCTCGACCGGCTGATCGTGGCGCTGCGCGAGGAGGGCTACGAGGTCTGCGAGATGGAGCTGGCCTGACCGCGAGACCGGCCAAAGCCCGATGCCTGCGCCCGCCCTGTGGGCAGACAATCGGATAGAGCGGGCCTACCAGCGCTACGATGAGGTGCGGCTGGGCAGGCCGCGCGCTATCGATCTTTCGCCGTCGGCGTTTTTGATCCATGCAGCGATGGTGTTCGGTTTCGCGGCCTATCATGTGTTGCTGGCGGCGCTCGGCGTCGCGATCGTCGCATCCTATTGGCTGCCGCGCTTCTTTTCGGGCCGCGAGCCCGCCGCCTCGGCGTTGCTGATAGCGACCGGCTTTGTCGCCTTCGTCTGGGTTCCCGGCATGCCCGGAGCCATCGATCCGGTCTCCCAACCGCGATTGTGGGAATATACCGCCGAACTCTGCGTCATTATCGGGCTGTTCGGCACCGGCCTCAGGATCGACCGCGTTGCCGGTTATGTACAGTGGCGGCCGACGATCCGGCTGCTGGTCATCGCCATGCCGCTGACCGTGCTCGCGCTGATGGTCGTCGGGTGGCAGGCGGCCGGGATGACGCTGGCGGGCGGGCTGGTACTCGGCGCGATCCTATCGCCGACCGATCCCGTGCTCGCCGGCGACGTCCAGGTCGGGCCGCCGCTCGAAGGCGGCGAGCATCCGGTTCGTTTCGCCCTGACCACCGAAGCGGGGCTCAATGACGGCGCGAGAATGCGCTGTCCAAGACCCAGTCGGGCGTCGTTGCCTTTGCCGGCGTCCTCTTCGCCTATGGTTTCACCGAGCTGGTCGAGGGCTACGGCTTCATCGCCGCCTTCGTCACCGGCGTTGTGCTGCGGCGCGAAGAATCGGAGGATCGTTTTCACCAGCGGCTGCATGATTTTTCCGAATCGCTCGAACACACCCTGACGGCGATCTTGCTGGTGGCGCTCGGGGCCGCCTTGCCAGCGCTGTGGTCCTATCTCGATTGGCAGCATGCGGTGATCGGCCTGGCGCTGATCTTCTGCATTCGGCCGATCGCGGCCTGGCTGGCGCTCATCGGAACCGAGTTGAAGTTTAGCGAGCGGGCCGCGGTGTCCTTTTACGGCGTGCGCGGTATCGGCTCGATCTATTATCTCGCCTATGCGGGCAGCCATATCGAGCTTGTCGACGAAGGCGCGTTGTGGGCCACGGTCGCCTTCACCGTGCTGGTTTCGACCGTGGTCCACGGGTTGACCGCCGGGCTTGCGGTCGAGCGCGCAACCGAAACGACGGAACCGTAGTGAGGCGGCCGAGGGTTGCGGATTTGTCGCCGGCCGGAGTCTGGTGCAGGGTAGGCTGCGTCGCCACAGGGAGACACGAATTGTTCAAATTGGCTCTGGCGTCGCTGGGGATCGGGCTGATCCTCGCCCTGCTCGGTTTCGGCGGGCTCGGCGGCTCGTTCGTCGATGCCGCGCGCATCCTGTTCTACTTCGCCGTCGCCTTCTTTCTGTTCTTCCTGGTGCTGCATATCGGCGGCCGGTCGCGGGGCGGCCGGGGCGGCGGCATGGGCGGCCCGAACGACCCGCTCTAGGCGCGGAAACGGCTGCGCCGCCGTTGCGTGCGGGCACGATATCCGGCGATGTGCGTGGAGAGAGCCTGGTGACCCCTACGGGAATCGAACCCGTGTTTCAGCCGTGAAAGGGCCGCGTCCTAACCGCTAGACGAAGGGGCCACGAGGCGAGGGCGCAGAT
>JAIVHR010000262.1 GCA_020200935.1 Sphingomonadales bacterium | reverse complement strand
TAGGGGAGCAGGTGGGCGACGGCCTTCTTCATCACGCGCGCCGACTTGACCACCTGCGGCAGGAACATCTTGCCCGAGCCGAAAAGGTCGCCGACGACATTCATGCCGTCCATCAGCGGGCCTTCGATGACATGGATCGGCTTGTCGGCCTGCTGCCGTGCTTCCTCGGCATCCGCGACGACATGCTCGTCGATGCCCTTGACGAGCGCATGTTCGAGGCGCCTGGCGACGTCCCAGCCGCGCCATTCGGCGGCTTCCTTCGCGGCCCTCGGGTCGGTGCCGCGATATTTCTCGGCGAGCGCGATCAGCTTTTCGGTGGCATCGCCGCCGTCCTTCGGCTCGCGGTCGAGGATCACATCCTCGCAGGCCTCGCGCAGTTCGGGATCGATCTCGTCATAGACGTCCAATTGCCCGGCATTGACGATCGCCATATCGAGCCCGGCGGGGATCGCGTGATAGAGGAACACGCTGTGCATCGCCCGGCGCACCGTCTCGTTGCCGCGAAAGCTGAAGGAGAGGTTCGAAAGGCCGCCCGAAATGTGGACGCCGGGGCAGGCCTCGCGGATCTCGCCCGCCGCCTCGATGAAATCGAGCGCATAGCGGCGATGCTCGTCGATCCCCGTCGCCACCGCGAAGATGTTCGGATCGAAGATGATGTCCTCGGGCGGGAAGCCGTGCTCGGTCAAAAGCTTGTAGGCGCGCTTGCAGATCTCGACCTTGCGCTGCTTGGTGTCGGCCTGGCCGGTCTCGTCGAAGGCCATGACGACGGCCGCCGCGCCATAGCCGCGGATCTTGTCGGCGAGCGCGAGAAACGCCTCCTCGCCTTCCTTGAGGCTGATCGAATTGACGATCGGCTTGCCCGACACGCATTTGAGCCCGGCCTCGATCACCGACCATTTGGACGAATCGATCATCAGCGGGACGCGTGCGATGTCGGGCTCGGCGGCGATCAGCTTGAGGAAGGTGACCATCACCTCTTCGGAATCGAGCAGCCCTTCATCCATGTTGACATCGACGATCTGCGCGCCGTTCTCGACCTGCTGGCGGGCGACGGCCAGCGCGGCTTCATAGTCGCCATCGAGGATGAGCTTCTTGAAGCGAGCCGAACCGGTGACGTTGGTGCGCTCGCCGATATTGACGAAATTGGCGGTGGATTGGGTCACGGAAAGAATATTCTCCTGCGCTCGCGCTGGGCTGATCGAAGTCTCGTGGATCCACCCTTCGACAGGCTCAGGGTGAACAGACGGGGTGGTCTCAAGCGGCGATCGTCATCGGTTCGAGACCGGCGAGGAAGGTTTCGGTGGAGCGCGCCGGAATCTCGCGCGGCTCGGCGCCCTCGGCGATCTCGGCCATTGCCGCGATATGCTCGGGCGTCGTTCCGCAGCAGCCGCCGACAATGTTGACGATCCCCTGGTCGAGCCATGTGGCGACCTGTTCGGCCGTCGTCTCGGGACACTGGTCATACTCGCCGAGTTCGTTGGGGAGCCCGGCATTGGGATAGGCCATGACCAAAGTGTCGGCGATGTTCGACAATTCGGCGAGCGCCGGCCGAAGTCTGTCGGCGCCGAACGAGCAATTGAGACCGATGGTGACCGGTCTGGCGTGGCGCACGCTGGCCCAGAAGGCCTCGATCGAATGGCCCGAAAGGTTGCGCCCGGCCATGTCGGTGATCGTCATCGAGAGCATCAGCGGGATGTCGGGCGCCGTCCTGCCGGCCGCCATGATCGCGGCTTTGGCGTTGAGCGTGTCGAACACCGTCTCGATCAGCAGGAAATCGACGCCGCCCTCGGCGAGCGCCTCGATCTGTTCGGCATAGACGCCGACCATCTGGTCGAAATCGACTTCCCGATAGCCGGGATCGGTGACGTCGGGAGAGATCGAGAGCGTCTTGTTGGTCGGGCCGATGGCGCCGGCGACCCAGCGGTCGCCCTCGCTCTCGTCGGCCACTTTGCGGGTATTGGCGACCGCCGCCCTGTTGATCTCCCCGACCAGATGCTCGGCGCCGTAATCGGCGAGGCTGATACGATTGGCGTTGAAGGTGTTGGTGGCGAGGATCTCGGCCCCGGCATCGGCGAAGCTGCGGCAGATATCCTCGACGATCGCGGGCCGGGTGACATTCAAAAGGTCGTTGTTGCCCTTCTGGTCGCGCGCCAGATCGAGATCGCCCCGATAATCGGCTTCGACGAGCTTGCGGCGCTGAATCTCGGTTCCGTAGGCGCCGTCCTTGATCAGGATGCGCCGCGAAGCGGCCTTGCGCAGGCTGTCGGCGGCCTGGTTCATTCTGCGGCCTCCTTTTCGGCTTCCCCGTCCCGCGGCCGCATGCCGAGCAGATGGCATATCGCGTAGCTCAGCTCGGCCCGGTTGAGGGTGTAAAAATGGAATTCGCGGACGCCCCCGGCATAGAGCCGGCGGCACAATTCGGCGGCGATGGTGGCGGCGATCAGCTGGCGCGCCGACGGCAGCTCGTCGAGCCCTTCGAACAGACGGACCATCCAGTCGGGGATCCCGGCGCCGCACAGATCGGCGATCCGCCGTGTCGTCGCGACATTGGAGATCGGCAGGATGCCGGGCACGATCTCGGCATCGATGCCGGCCGCCGCGGCAGCGTCGCGGAAGCGGAAGAAGCATTCGGGGGTGAAGAAGAATTGCGTGATCGCGCGCGTCGCCCCGGCATCGAGCTTGCGCTTCAGATTGTCGAGATCCGATTGCGGGCAATCGGCATCGGGATGGACCTCGGGATAGGCGGCGACCGAAATTTCGAAGGGATGCTGCCGCTTGATCCCGGCGACGAGCTCGGCGGCGTTCCGGTAGCCGTCGGGATGCGGCACGAAGGGTTCGAACTG
>JAIVHR010000261.1 GCA_020200935.1 Sphingomonadales bacterium | reverse complement strand
GCCCTGCAGCGAGGCGACGGCAGCCGCAAGCTGGATCGCCTCGAAGGCCGACAGGTTGGTGATCGAGGTGCCGAACAGCAGCCGGCTCAGCAGTTCGCTCTCGGGCAGCGCCGGGACGCTGGCTAAGCGGATCTCGGGATCGAGCGCATTGCCGCCGATATTGATCGTCGCCTGCAAACCCTCGACCCCGCCCTCGGCGACGATGTCGAGCGCCGGATTGATCGGCACATTGCCGTAGAAATCGATGCGCCCACGCTCGAGCTCGAAACGCTTGCCGGCGAAGCTGTAGGCGCCGCGAACGAGGTCCATATCGCCGAAGATGCGGAATTCGGCGATCGAGCCGCGCACCTCGAGATCGGCCGCCCATTCGCTGTCGAGACCCAGCCCGACGACGTTGAACCGGTTGTCTGCATCGACATCGATTTCGAGCGTCCATTCGATCGGCGGCGGCGGCTGATCGGGCTCGTCGAGACGGCGGTTGATCTCGACGACATTGAGCTGCGGGATCGCCGCCGAAGGCGCGGCCTGGCCGAGCGCGAACTCTCCCTCGACGAGCGTAAGGTCGCCCTCGATGCGGCCAACCGGGCGTGCCGTTTCATCGCCGGCGAGCGTGCCCGGCGGCGTCTGCAAGGTGATCGACAGCGGACCGGTGACGCGCGCCTCGATATCGTCGCGGTTGAGCAGCAGCGCGCGCTCGGCCTGGAGCTGGACATCCATGCCGAGCCCGCTGGCGAGGCCGAGATCGAAGCGGGCGGTGCCGCTGATCGTGCCGCCGCCCGACGTATTGCCCGAGAAGTTCGGCAGGTTGAAGGTCGAGCCGGCGAAGCGGCCCTCGGTCGTGATCCCCTCGACGACGGTGCCGGTCAGCGCGCTTTCGAGCCGCGCATTCTCGGTCGCGATCTCGCCGGTGATCTCGGGATTGTTGAGCGTGCCGCGGGCATCGGCGCGGCCGAGCATCGGTCCCGAAATGCTCAACAACTCATTGCCGGTCAGCTGCCAGATCGTCTCGACCGGCCCGCTATAGCGCAGCTCGGCGAACAGCGGCGCAGCGGCGAGACCGCTCAGCCCTGCCGCCTCGTCGATCGAATCGATCCGCACCTGGCCGCGCATGATCTCCTCGCCTTCGCTCTCCATGATCCCGCGCGCGGCGAGCAGGCCGTTATCCAGCCGGGCATTGATGCCGAGATTGACCGGCCGGGGCCGGATCGCGAAGCCCTCGCGGGTCAGGCTGCGGATCCTGAGCTCGGCATCGACATAGGGCAACGACCGGCCCTCGGGCTGATTGTAGACGAGCCGTCCGGTGGCGATGCCACCAAGGCCGGTTTCGGGCAGGAAGATGTCGACGACCGAGAGCGGGATGTTGTCGAGCATCGCACTGAATTCGGTATCGGGCCCGCCGACGAGCCCCGAAACGGTCGCCCCGCCGCCGGCATATTCGATCGTGCTCTCGGCGACGCGCCAGCCGCGATCGGTCCGGGTGACCCGCAGCGGGGTCAGCGTGATCGGGTCGCCCTCGAAGCTGCCGCCGCCGGTCACGGTAATCATGTCGGGGGCGATCTCGGCACTCGCGGCGAATTCGAATTCGCGGCCGCGCGCGCCGGCGATCTCGGCATCGACCGTGCCGCGCCCGCCGATCAGGTTGATGTCGGCCTCGACCCGCGCCAGCGAGACGCCGCGGCGGCGCACGCCGAAGGCTTCGATCCGGCCGACGATCTCGGGCGCCTCGGGATAGAGCAGCGCATCGAGCTCGACGGTCGCCTGGCGGATGCTGGTCGCGATCTCGCCGCCGAGTTCGGCATTCTCGGCTTCGAGATCGACATGGATCGCCTGCACGCCGTTGACCGTATCGAGTCCAATCGTCCCCGCGATCCCCTGCCCGGTCAGCCCGAGGCTGCCAACGATGCCGGCATCGGCGAGAGTCAGCCGCCCGCTCGCCAGGATTTCTGCAACCAGCAGCTCGTCGACGGCAATCGCGACCGGCGCGCCCGAGGGCAGCAGAATCTCGCCGTTCGAGCTGAAGGGTCCGGCCATCGAATCGCCGGTCACGGCGTAGGCGTAGCCCGCCGGGATCGGCGTCAGCGTCGCATCGACATCGGATATCCCGGCCGACGGCAGAGGATTGGCGAGCGCGAGATCCAGGTGCGGACGCGACGGATTCCCCCGGGCGGCGACCCGGAAAACACCATATTGCGCCTGGCTGCCGGAACCGGTGACCTCGATCGTTCCGTTCGGCGCGAGATGGCCGCGGCCGGCGAAATTGAGGTCGGGCGCGCGGATGCGCAGATTGGTGAAGCCGAAGCGGCCGTCGGCGCCATAGGCGATATTGGCATCGAAAGTCGGCAACCCGCCGGCAAGATTGGCGACCGTCGCATTTTCGAGGCTGCGGACGATACCGCGCGCCCGGCCGGTCAGATAAAAGCGCCCGCCGGGCCCGGGCCGCACCTCGACATTGGCGCGCAAATCGACGGTGCCCAGGCCCGGGATATGATAGCCGTCGATCGCGCCATCGAGGCCGACCTGATAGCGGCCCGTGGCCAGATCGTAGATCACCGACAGCTGTCCGCGCAGCCGATCCGAGCGGACGGCGAGATCCTCGGCGACGATCTGCCGGTCGGTGACCAGCACCGCGCCTTCGATGCGGACATTGCGCAGGATCTCGTCCGCGGTCTCGCCGACCCCGGTGACGCGGCTCGCGGTCGCCGAGAGCGGCAGCCGGAACGGCAGTTCAGAAATCCGCCCCTCGCCGCCGACGCGCAGATCGGTAACGCCGGTGTTGCCGAAAGCGGCCTGCGGCGCGGTCAGCAGATAGGTGAAGCCCGCCGTCGTGAAGCCGCCGTCGAGCCTG
>JAIVHR010000164.1 GCA_020200935.1 Sphingomonadales bacterium | reverse complement strand
GGGCAAGGTTCACCCGACGCTGGGTGGGTGCGCCTCCGGCACGGAGGCGCTCGGCTGGAAGAGGCGACAGGGGCATCGAGCCCTTGCCGTCTCTTGCCCCACCCTGTCATCCCTCCCCTGAAGGGGAGGGAGAATGAGCGATCAATATGTCTACCGCTTCGGCGGCGGCGTTTCGGACGGCGGGCGGGGCGACAAGGACCTGCTCGGCGGCAAGGGCGCCAATCTCGCCGAGATGGCCTCGATCGGCCTGCCGGTGCCGCCAGGCTTCACGATCAGCACCGCGATGTGCGCGCGCTATTACGACGAAGGCGAACGCATCCCCGAGGAATTGCGCGGTCAGGTCGCCGATGGCCTCGCCCATATCGAGCAGGTGACCGGCAAAAGCTTCGGCGACGCCGCCGATCCGCTGCTCGTTTCGGTGCGCTCGGGCGCGCGGGTGTCGATGCCGGGGATGATGGACACCGTCCTCAATCTACGACATTCCCGGCGACTGGGGCACCGCGGTCAACGTCCAGGCGATGGTGTTCGGCAATATGGGCGAGACCAGCGCCACCGGCGTCGCCTTCACCCGCGATCCCTCGACCGGCGACCGCGCTTATTATGGCGAGTGGCTGATCAACGCGCAGGGCGAGGATGTCGTCTCCGGCATCCGAACGCCGCAATATCTGACCAAATCGGCGCGCGAAGCGGCCGGGGCGAAGCCGCTGTCGATGGAAGAGGCGATGCCCGAGACGTTCGCGGAGCTGGCCGGGGTCTTCGAGACGCTCGAACAGCATTATCGCGACATGCAGGATATCGAATTCACCGTCGAACGCGGGACGCTCTGGATGCTGCAGACGCGCAGCGGCAAGCGGACGGCGAGCGCGGCGCTCCGGATCGCGGTCGAGATGGCGGATGACGGGCTGATCACCAAGGAGGAGGCGGCGCTGCGCGTCGAACCGCAGGCGCTCGACCAGCTGCTCCACCCGACGCTCGATCCCGATGCGACGCGCGACGTGATCGCAAGGGGGCTGCCCGCCTCGCCGGGCGCCGCCTCGGGCATCGTCGTCTTCGATGCCGACAGCGCCGAACGCCGCGCCGAGCGGGGCGAGAGCGTGATCCTGGTCCGTATCGAGACCAGCCCCGAGGATATTCACGGCATGCACGCGGCGAGGGGCATCCTGACGGCGCGCGGCGGCATGACGAGCCACGCGGCGGTGGTCGCGCGCGGTATGGGGCGGCCCTGCGTGTCGGGCGCCGGCAGCATCGCTATCGACACTAAAGAAAGGCTGTTCCGGGTCGGCGGGCGCGAGGTGAAGGAAGGCGAGACGATCACCATCGACGGCGCCACCGGCGAGGTCATGGTCGGCGAGGTCGCGACCGTCCAGCCCGAGCTTGCCGGCGATTTCGGCCGGTTGATGGAATGGGCCGACGGCGCGCGGCGGATGCGCGTGCGCGCCAATGCCGAAACGCCGGCCGACTGTCGCACCGCGCGCGAATTCGGTGCCGAGGGGATCGGGTTGTGCCGCACCGAGCATATGTTCTTCGATGCCGAGCGGATCACCGCGGTGCGTCAGATGATCCTCGCCGGCGACGAACAGGGCCGGCGACAGGCGCTCGAAAAGCTGCTTCCCGAACAGCGCGCCGATTTCAAGGAGATCTTCGCGATCATGGCCGGGCTGCCGGTGACGATCCGGCTGCTCGATCCGCCCTTGCACGAATTCCTGCCGCACGAGGACGCGGAATTTGCGCAGGTCGCCGAGGCGGCGGGAACAACCGTCGATGTGCTGCGGCGGCGCGTCTCCGAGCTGCATGAAGTCAACCCGATGCTCATCTGACCCAGACCGCACTCGGCGTCAGCCGCGACGATGCCGGGCGCTTCCTGACCCAATATGTCGACAAGGGAATCTTTGCCCGCGATCCCTTCGTCAGCCTCGATATCGAGGGCGTCGGCGAGCTGATCTCGATGGCGGCTGAGCGCGGCAGGGGGGCGCGGGTCGACATCAAGCTCGGTATTTGCGGCGAGCATGGCGGCGATCCGGCGAGCATCGGCTTTTGCGAGCGCGTCGGCCTCGATTATGTCAGCGCCTCGCCCTATCGCGTGCCGATCGCGCGGCTGGCGGCGGCACAGGCGGCGCTGCGGGAGCGCTAGTGTTCCTGCGAAAGCAGGAACCCAGGGCGGCTGAACCTAGCGCTTGAGGCACTGGGCCCCTGCTTTCGCAGGAGCACGGGCCTAGCCCTCCCGCCCGACATACTCCGCCCGATGCGCCTCGACATCGCCCTTGGCGAGCAGCGCCGCCTGTTCGGGCCATTTCTCGCGATCGATATGACCGGGCTCGAGCCCGAGCCGCCCCTCGATCGTCGCCCGGTCCTTGGTCGAGAGCTTGGCGAGCTGCTTGAAGCGATGATAGCCGGCTTCGTTGAGCGCGATCTCGCGGTCGCGGTCGATGCCGGCGATCGCGGACAGCTCGTCGGTGCCGCGCGTTGCGTCCGGGATCGCGGCACCGGTCGTCGACCGGTCCGATTCGAGCTCGGCGATCCGCGCATTGGCGGCGGCCACCCTAGCCTCGTGATCGCGTTCGAGCGCTTCGTAGCGCGCCCGCTCCTCGCGATAGCGGCGCTTCCATTTGGGGTTGGCGGCGATGATCATGCCGATCAGCAGCGCGATAAGGGCGATCAGCGCGATGACCAGCCATTGGTCGGCGGTAAACTGAACCACGAAGCTTCTCCCTTGCATTTGAAGGAAGAACTCGCGGAACAGCCGGCCGGTTCCCGCCGCGGGCCGGGAGACGGGCCCGCGACGGAGAGGCGGAATATCTAATTGTTGATCAGATTGTCGGAGATCGAGCAGGCGGCCGGGCCGAGGATCACCACGAACAAGGTCGGCAGGATGAACAGGATCAGCGGTACCGTCATGATCGCCGGCAACCGCGCCGCCTTTTCTTCGGCGCGCATCATGCGTTCGTTGCGGAATTCGGCCGACAGCACGCGCAGCGCGCTGGCCAGCGGCGTGCCGTATTTTTCGGTCTGGACCATCGTCGTGACGACCCCGCGCACTTCCTCGAGCGCGACGCGATAGGCCAGATTCTCGAAGGCCTGCCGGCGTTCGGTCAGAAAGCCCAGTTCGATCGCGGTCAATGCGAACTCGTCGCCCAGTTCGGGGAAGGAGGCGCCCAGCTCGCGGGCGACGCGCTGAAAGGCCGCGTCGACGGTGAGGCCCGCCTCGGCGCAGATGACCAGCAGGTCGAGCGCATCGGGAAGGCCGCGCTGAAGCGCCTTGGAGCGCTTGGATATCTTGTTCTGCACGAACAGGTCGGGCGCCTTGTAGCTCAGCAGCAGCGTGCCGGCGACGAGGCCGAAGCGCTTGAGCGCGCTCCATTCCTCATACATGCCGAAGCCGTAGACAGCGATCGCCATGCTGCCGCCGATGGCAATCGGCAGCACCATCCGGGCGAAGATCACCGCGACCGCCATGTCCTTGCGGCGGATGCCCGCCTGGGCGAGCTTCCTTTGCGCCTGCTGGAGCTGTTCGTCCTGCAGCGCACTCAGCGATTTGAGCACCGATCGCATGCGATCGGTGGTTTCGTTCTTCTGGGTCAGCGACTTGCGGCGGCGAGTCGCCGAGGCGGTGATCCCCGCCTTCAGCTGTTCGCGCCGGTCGTTGAGCGCCTTGACGCGCTTGGCCATCGGATCGCGCACGGTGGTCGCCGCATAGACCGCGACAAGCACCGCGAAGACGGCGACCGCGGCGAGCACGGTTCCGACCCAGATAACGTCGATCCCGAGGAGAGTAGGTCCGCCGGCGTCAACCATAACTTTTCAGTCTCCCGTTGCTTAGATCTCGAAATTGACCATTTTGGCCATGATGAAAACGCCGATGCCCATCCAGACCATTCCGCCCATGCCGGCGATGATCAGCCGCTCGTCGACGAAGAATTCGCCCATATAACTGGGGTTGATCATCATGATCAGGCCGAAGACGATGAAGGGGAGCGAGCCGACGATATAGGCCGATGCCTTCGATTCCGAGCTCATCGCCCTGATCTTGAGCTTCATCTGTCCGCGCTGGCGCAGCACGGTGGCGAGGTTCGACAATGTCTCGGCCAGGTTGCCGCCGGTTTCGCGCTGGATCGCCAAGGTGATCCGGAAGAATTTGAATTCGGGCGTCGCGATGCGCTTGGCCGCTTCCTCGAGCGCCTCGTCCATTGTCTTTCCGATCTTCATCTTGTCGACGACATTGCGGAATTCGGGGCCGACCGGATCGGGTACCTCGCTGGCGACGACGCTCAGCGTTTCGGAAATCGGCAGGCCCGACCTGAGCCCGCGCACCAACAGCTCGATCGCATCGGGAAAGCGCGCATTGAACTTCTTGATTCGGCGATTGATCATCTTGCCGATGACGAAATGCGGGATGCCGAAACCGGCGAATATGCCGACCAGTAGCGCCATCAACGGTGGCAATCCCCGCGCCGTAAGCAGCAAGAACACCACCGCGCCGAGAGCCACCGACGCTATGCCGTACTGGGCCAGGGTCCAGCTCTTGCCCGACTGCGCCAGCCTTTGCCTCAGGACTTCCGGCCGCGGAATGAAGCGCTTGGCGAAGCTGTCGAGCTGGCTGTCCTGCCGGGCGAGTATCCGTCGGACCTTTTCCTCGGCGGTCTGCGCCGTCAGACGCGAATTGTATCGATCGCACATCGCGGCGAGGCGCTTGGCCTGCGCCTTCGAGGTGCTCGGTCCGGTAAAGGCGAAGACCACCATCGTCAGGCTGACGGCGACCGCAAAGAAAATGAGCAAGGGCATAAGGGTCATCATGGTGTCCGGTCATTGTCCGGGCGGGACGCGCTCGCGCCCCGCACCGGGGATCTATTCGGCCGCTTCCTGTTCCGCTTTCTTCGCGTTGCCGGGCTTTTTCGACAGCAAAGATTTGAAGCCGAACTTGTCCATCAACGAACCCTCGTCGACCGATTCCTGGACCGAGTCGTCCTCGACCGACGCGAGCTGTTCCGCCAGTCGGACGATCGGCGTACCGACCTTGGAGGATTTTGCGGCCTCCGCCAGCGTCTTGCCGAGCTTGGCGGCCTGAACCGCGATCTTCGGGTCGAAGGGGATGACGTAATCGATCTTGCGTTCGATCGAATTTTCGAAATCCTTGCGCGAGATTTCCAGACCGCCGCTTGTCGGCACGCGGTTGGCGACCACGATGACCTTGGCCTGCGGGGCATTCGACTTGAACCACGAGAGCAGTCGGATCGTGTCGCGCGTCGCGCCGAGCGTCAGCTCGGTGACGATCACCGCCTTGTTGGTATCGTGCAGCAGGTGCGGAAACTGGACCAGGGTCGCCCGCGGAATATCGATCACCGACACCTCGAAGGCGCTCCGGATCTCTTCCTCGAGCTGGTAAAAGGCGCTGCCGTCATTGATCATCGGCTGGTTGATCGGCGCTTCGGCCGACAAAACGGCGAGCTTGTCGTTCGCCTTGACCATCGCGCGTTCGATGAAGAGCCCGTCGATGCGGCTCGGATTTTCGATCGCGTCGATCAGCCCGCGGCCGGGCTCGAGATCGAGCGTCAGCGCACCGGTGCCGAAATGAATGTCGAGATCGAGCAGGGCGGTCAGCCGGTTCTGCTTCTCGCTCATCAGCCAGGCGACCGAGCTTGCCAGCGACGAGGCGCCGACGCCGCCGCGCGTACCGATGAAGGCGGTCATCACGTGCGGGCGCGCGCTGTCGCCGCCCTCATTGTGGCGCGGGCCGCTCAGCATCATTTGCGCCTGGGTAAGCGAATCGCGGAGCTGGTCGGCGTTGAACGGTTTGAGCAGGTAATCCTGGATGCCGCTCGAAAGCAGATCGCGATAGAGCCGGACATCGTTGATCTGGCCGGCGGCGATGACGATCGTTCCCGGCTCGCACACTTCGGCGAGCGAGTTGATGTCGTTCAGCGGATCGCCGCTTTCGGACAGATCGACGAACAGCACATTCGGGCTCGAGCTGACCGACAGGCTCTGGACCGCGTTACGCAACCCGCCCTTGTTGATCTTCTCCTGCGCCCAACCGAGCTCGGAAACGATCGGCTTGAGCATCTCGCTGGTCTCTTCGTCG
The DNA here is from genome assembly GCA_020200935.1 of Sphingomonadales bacterium. Taxonomy (GTDB): domain Bacteria; phylum Pseudomonadota; class Alphaproteobacteria; order Sphingomonadales; family Sphingomonadaceae; genus Parasphingopyxis. Next base: position 11,046 of record JAIVHR010000164.1, on the reverse strand, counting down.
CAGACGAAAGCCTGGAACGCATCCCGGTGCGTGGCCTGTGCCGAATTGAAAGGAGCGTTCATCAATTGCCTCCCGTGGTCTCGATTTCGGCCAGCCCGTCGGAACCGGTCGGCTCGGCATTGCGATAGGCGCCGATCGCCCGGGCCGCGGTGCGGGGATCGCCGGTGCGGGCGCCCTGCTGGCCGCGGATCAGATCCTCGGGGCTCGCGACCATCACCGCGGTGTTCTGGTTCACCGCGCAGCCGTAATTCGACATCGTCGAGCCTTCGAAATCGCCGGTCGAGCCGCGATCCCAATTCGGGCAGCCCGGAACATGGGCGGTCATCCGGCTGAGCACGACGCGAACCGATCCGGGCGCGACATGGCCGGCGGTGACCGGCGCGCGATCGGCGAGCAACAATCCGTGGCGACCGGCGACCTCGGCGATCTCGGCACGGGCGACGCCCGCGCCGCCGTAGCTGTTGCCGCTATCGACCGAAATCCTGTCGCCGTAACCGACACCGAGCGTCTCGAACCAGTCGGTGAGACGCGCTTCCTCGCCATAGGCGAGCCGATCGCCTTCGGTGCGGACATCGAAGACATAGTCGGTGCGGCTGACCACCGGCTGGTTGAGCGAACTCATGCCGGGATTGGACGGGCCTCCGGCGCATGCCGACAGTGTCGCGGCCAGCGCCAGCAAACCGGCTTTTGAAAGATTTCGCATGAACTTCTTCTCCAAGAACACTGTTTCTACTCGTTAAACGAAAAGCCTGGTGCCGCATTGCTGGCCGGAGCCGGTGCCTGGGCATTCTGCTGCGCGGGCGCCTGCTGCGGCTGGGCCGCGCCGGTTTCGAGGCCCGGCTGGACGGTCGTCGGCGGCGCCATGGTCGGACCAGGCCGGCTTGCGCCGGTCTCGCCGTCGAAGGTGCTGCCGAGGAACACGCGCTCGAGATCGTGGGGAGACCGATAACCGTCGGTCGGAAGCACGATCTGATCGGCCGAAACCGGTTGCACCAGATAGGGCGTCACGATGATCACGAGCTCGGTTTCCTCGCGCCGCCAGCGATTGGAGCGGAACAGCGCGCCGAGGACCGGAACGTTGCCGAGGCCCGGGGTCGAATCGACGGTTGTATTGTGCGAGTTGCGCAGCAAGCCGGCGATCATGAAGCTCTGGCCCGAGCCCAGTTCAACCGTCGTCTCGGCACGCCGCGTGGTCAATGCCGGAACGGTGAAGCCGTTGATCTGCACCGAACCCTGGTCGGTCAGCTCGGACACTTCGGGCCGGACGCGCATCGAGATGCGGCCATTGTTGAGCACCACCGGCGTAAAGGCGAGGCTGACGCCATATTGCTTATATTCGACCGAGACCGCGCCGAGACCCTGCGACAGCGGGATCGGGAATTCGCCGCCGGCGAGGAAGCTCGCCGTTTCGCCCGAAAGCGCGGTCAGATTGGGTTCGGCCAGCATCGTCACCAGGCCTTCGCGCTCGGCGAGGTCGAGCGCACCGGCGATATCGACGCCGAAGAGGCTACCGAGCGCCGCGAGGGTCGTCGCACCGCCGACTCCGGGGATCAGCGTCGTTCCTTCGGACGCACTGGTTCCGCCGGCGAAGGTGCCGAGACCGCCCGGCGCATATTGGGTTGCCGCCCGGCCCCGCGTGACGCCGAACTGGAATCCGCTCGTGCCGTCGAAGGTCTGGAGATTGACGCCGATATCGCGGACCAGCGAGCGGCTGACCTCGGCGATCCGCACCTGCAAATTGACCTGCAGCGGGGTCGCCGTGCGCAGACGGCTGATGACTTGCGTTTCTTCGCCGACGAATGCCTGGACCAAAGCCTGGGCCTCTTCGACATCGGACGGCGAGGCGACGGTGCCGGTGAGCAGGATCATCCCGTTCATCGGCGTCGCCGCGATCGAAGCTTCGGGCATCGCCAGATCGAGCATCGAGGACACGCTGTCCAGATTGTTGCCGACGCGAACATTGGCCGAATAGACGACGTTGCCGGCGCGGTCGGTCGCATAGACCGTGGTCTGGCCGGCCGCCTTGCCGAAGACATAGAGCGCGGTCGCGCTGCGCACCTGGACGTCGGCGATTTCGCTTTGCGCGACGAACAGATCGGTCATCGGTCGCGGCAGGTTGACGAGCTCGCCGCGTCCCACCGAAAGCGTCAGCGTGTCGCGCGGCGCCTGGGCGGTGAGCTGGGCCTGCGCCGGCGCGGCCATGCCCGCTCCGAGGCTGACTGCCAGCGCGCCGGCCGCAAGGGCGGCGAACAGGCGGCGTGTTTTGGTCTTGGTCGTCATGTTATTTATCCCCAACCGGAACTACGGTCACTGTATTGCCCCGCGCGACGCGCACCGCCGGGCCCTCGACGGGCTGGGCGGGTCCATTGCCTCCACCCGGAGCTCCGCCGGCACCGCCGGTGGCGGCGGCGATCATCGCGGTCATCATGTCACCGGCCATGCTGACCGGGGCGCCCGATTGCTCGCGCTGCGGCACCGTGCGGCGCTGGAAGCGCGAGACGTCGGCGCCGGTCACATAGGTGGTGTCGGTATCGACCGGCCGCTGCGCGATCTCGACGAGCATGCGGCGTTCGGCCGCCGGATCGTCGCCGTCGGGCATCTCGACTTCGCCGGCGGCGATCGCGCGCTCGAGCTCGGCCGTATTGTCGGCGATCGAGCGCAAGGACAGCGAAAGCTGGCCGATGGTCTGGGCGACGGCGATCTTCTCGGCGATGCGCGGCGTCGCTTCGACGGTAACGGTGTTCGAGACGACCGGCACGGTCTCGCCATCTTCGTTGACCTCATTGGTCGTGCGCTGATCGGCGGCGAGCACGCGCAGATTGCGGACGATCGTCTCCGAGGCGCGCAGCGGCGGACCGTCGCCGCCACCCTCGACCTCCTGGGTCAGCACGAGATCGACACGGTCGCCCGGAAAGACGAAGCCGCCGACGCCGCTCTGCGCCGAGACCGGCACCGTGACGGCGCGCATGCCCGGGCCGAGCGCCGCGGCCAGGAAGCCGCGATCGCCGGGACGCACGAGCGACCCATGGGTGATCGGCTGGCCGGCCGAGATATCGCTGCGAACGACGGTGCCGACGAGACTTTCCATGTCGGCTTCGCCGCGGATGAAATAGCTGCCCTCGATCAGTTCTTCGGGCCAGGGCTGGAAGCGGAAGCTGTCGGCATCGATGATCGTGCCGACCGGAAGCGCCCGCGTGGCGACGAGCACCATCGGGCCGCTGACTTCGGCCTCCTGCGCGACTGCGTTGGGGGCGCCCGAGCCCGTGAACATGCTCCGGGCCATGAAGGCGGTGACGGCGGCGACAAGCAGCGCGCCCACCAGCAATATGACTTTTCGTGCGTCCATGACGGTATCTGCCTCCTGTCGGGCTGTTCGGGCCCGCTACGTGCTTTCGGTCAAAAGGGTTAAAATCTCGTTCAACACGACCCACAGTCCGCCGATGGAAATGGCGATCCCGTAAGGGATTTCGGGCTTGCCGAGCCGTCTCGTCCAGCGATGGTGGATTACCAGGCCGATCGTCAGCAGTCCGCCGGAGACGGCCATCACCATCAGCATCACCGGCAGCTGCATCGGCGTCATCCAGAGCGCCAGCGCGGCGATCAGCTTGACGTCGCCGCCGCCCATCGCGCCGATCGCGAAGAGGAAGGCGAAAATAACCAGCAGCGCGAAGGCCAGCGCGACGACGATCGCGACTTCGGGCCACAGCGAATATCCGGCCGACCACCAGTAAAGCGGCGCGGCAAGCGCGATCGCGGCGTTGAGCCGGTTCGGAATGTCCCGCCGAAGCCAGTCGCCATGGGCCGCCAGCAGCAATGCCGGTGCCAGGATGACGAGAGAAAAAATTGGTGCAGCCCCCATAACGGGGATTTCCCTAAGGCTTACTGCTTTCTAAACCGTAACTGTAAGCCATGGATTTTGATAACCTTGATCGCCGCGCCCATCCGCAAGGGCTGACCATCGACCGCTGGCACGCGCCGGACGGCTGGGATCACCGCCGTTGGCGCTGGCCCGCCGAGCCCACCAAGTCGGCGCGCGGCAGCATGATCTTCCAGGCCGGCCGCGGCGATTTTTTCGAGAAATATCTCGAGAGCCTTGCTCAATGGCATGCCGACGGGTGGAATCTGTGCGGCTTCGACTGGCGCGGCCAATCGGGTTCGGGCCGCTTTCTCGCCAATCCGAAGGTCGGCCATGTCGAGGGTTTCGAGGCCTGGACCGCCGATCTTCAGGCCTTCGCCGAGCCCTGGCTCGCCGAGATGCCGGGCCCGCATGTGCTGGCTGGCCATTCGATGGGCGGGCACCTCATCATGCGCTATCTGATCGAACAGCAGCCGCCCATCGACGCGGTGGTATTGAGCGCGCCGATGCTCAAGGTGGTCAGCAAGCCCTTCTCCGAAAAGCTCGCCGCCTTCATCGCCCGGTTCCTCGCCGGGATCGGCCTCGCCAAGGTGAAGGCCTGGCCGGGGAACGAGCGGCCCTCGGTGCCGGGAAGCTCGCGCCAGAAGCTGCTGACCCACGATTTCGATCGCTATGCCGACGAGGATTGGTGGACCGCCAATCATCCCGAATTGAAGCTCGGCCCGCCGAGCTGGCGCTGGCTCGTCTCGGCCTATGCCTCCTCGGCCGCGATGTTCGCCGAAGGCGTGCTCGAAAAGATCGACGTTCCGGTGCTGATGGTGGCGACGGCACAGGACCGGCTGGTCAGCGCCGACGCCATCCGCGAGGCGGCGGAAAGGCTGCCCGATGTGCGGCTCTATATGCACGAGATCGCCGCGCATGAATTGCTGCGCGAGCGCGACGATATACGCGACGAGGTGATGCGCGAGATCGTGGATTTTCTCGAAGCTCGCGCACCCGCGCGCCGATGAGTTTCGACATCGCCATTATCGGCGCCGGCATGGCCGGGGCGAGCCTTGCCGCCGAACTGGCGGGGCGGGCGAGCGTCGTGCTGCTCGAGGGCGAAAGCCAGCCCGGCTATCACGCCACCGGCCGGTCGGCGGCCTTCTGGTCGGAAAGCTATGGCGGGCCCGCGGTCCAGCCGCTGACCACCGCTTCGCATGCTTTCCTTGCCGAGGGCGGATTTATCGCCCCGCGCGGCGCGCTCCATATCGCCGATGACGATGGCCTGGGCGAACTCGACGCTTTCCAGGCCGCCTTCGAGGGGAGTTCGGTCGAGCTCAACCGGCTCGATGCAGCGGCGCTGGCCGTCCGGGTGCACGGCCTCAAGCCCCGTTGGCGGGCGGCGGTCGAGGAGCCGAGCTGCGCCGATATCGATGTCGCGGGGCTGCATCAGGCGTATCTCAAAGCGGCGAAACAGGCCGGGGCGGATGTCTATTGCGGCGCGCGGATCGAACGGATCGAACGCGATGGCGGGCGCTGGCGGTTGGGCTGGGCCGACGACCGCGTCGAGGCGTCGCTTCTCGTCAATGCCGCGGGCGCCTGGGCCGACGAGATCGCCGCGCTGGCCGGACTTGCCCCGATCGGCATCCGGCCGCTGCGGCGGACGATGATCCAGCTCGCGACCATCCCGCCCGCGCCGCCCGACATGCCGCTCGTGGTCGAAGCGCGCGGGCGATTCTATTTCAAGGGCGAAGCCGGCGGCAAGCTCTGGCTAAGCCCGCATGACGAAACGCCCGAACCGCCCGGCGACACGGCGCCCGTCGAGCTCGATGTCGCCGCGCTCGAACGCAAATGGGCGGGCCAGCGCAGCTTCGTGGCCGATCGCTTGCCGGTCTACGGCTTCGATCCTGCCGATGCGGCGTTCTTCTGGTGCGCGGGGCAGGGGGGCTTCGGCATCCAGACCGCGCCGGCCGCGGCGAGGCTCTGCGCCTCGCTGCTGCTGGGGAAGCCCGGCTCCGTGCCCGGGACCGCGATAGACCCGAACACCTATTCGCCCGCGCGATTGCGCCGGTAGGATGCTGGTAGACCGTCAAATCAAATTGCGTCACCCCGGACTTGATCCGGGGTCCAGGGCGGCGGGCGGTGTCGCTCGGGGCTCTGGATGCCGGATCAAGTCCGGCATGACGGAAAAGGTAAGTGTCAGCGACGATTTTGCTGTCCTATATCGGTCGATTCGTGAGATAACGGATGGGACCTCGAAGCAAGTCGACCGGCGCAATATTATTACGTCTGAAAGCAACGCTGCGTGCACACTTTGTCAACTTTGCGTCTCAGCCGCCGCGCTAAGCGCAGCCTATAGGCGGGCGATCGCCTCGGCCGCCGCGCTCGCCAGCCCGTCGGCTCGGTCATTCTCGGGGTGGCCGGCATGGCCCTTGACCCAGTGCCAGTCGATCTCGTGGGGCGCGGCGGCGTCGAGCAGCCGCTGCCAGAGATCGGCATTCTTGACCGGCTTTTTCGCTGCCGTGCGCCAGCCATTCTTCTGCCAGCCATGGATCCAACGTGTAATGCCGTCGCGAACATAGACGCTGTCGGTGGTCAGCCGGACCTTTTGCGCGCCCTTTAGCGCCTCGAGCCCGCGGATCGCGGCCATCAGCTCCATCCGGTTGTTGGTGGTATCGGGCTCGCCGCCGCTGAGCTCCTTCTCGCGGCTTCCCGCGCGCAGCACGACGCCCCAACCGCCGGGGCCGGGGTTGCCCTTGCAGGAACCGTCGGTGAATATCTCTATCCTGCTCATGGCGCGAACAGCCTTTCGGGGGCGGCGCGATAGAATTCAAGCCTGCGGGCGAAAGCAATCGGATCCTTCCTCGGCACATCGGCCTCGGCGAACCAGTCGAGCGCCCGCGTCAGCAGGAAGCGCAGGCAGGCGCCGCGGCAGAGCAGCGGCATCGCGGTGCGTTCCGCCTGTGTCAGCGGATGGGTTTCGGCATAGCCCGCGACCAGCGCGCGACCGATCCCGGCATCGAAATCGCGGCCGCCATCCCCGAACGCCCAGGAGGCATGGGTGACGGCGAGGTCGTAGGCGCGGATATCGGTGCAGGCGAAATAGAAGTCGATCAGCCCCGTCACCGCGCCCTCGGCCATCAGCACATTGTCGGGAAAAAGGTCGGCATGGATCGTCGCGTGCGGCAATGCGCGCGGCCAGTGGGTATCGAGAAAAGCGAGTTCGCCGTCGATCAACCTGCCGAGACCGGGGTCGATGTGATCGGCCCGGTCGCCGAGCTCGGCGGCCATCGCCCGCCAGCCCGAGAGTGAGAGATCGTTGATGCGCGTCGCTTCGAAGTCGGCCGCCGCCGCGTGCAGCGCGCCGAGCGCTCTGCCCGTCTCGCGCGCGTCGGCCGATGTCGGCGGCAGGGGAGAGCGCCCGGCGAGAAACGGGACCAACCAGGCCGGCTTGCCCGCAACCGTTCGGATCAGGCGATCCTGGCGGTCGGCGATCGGCGGCGGCACGGCCAGTCCCTTGCCGGACAGATGGCGCAGCAGCGCGGCGAAATAGGGGAGGTCCAGCGGTTCGACGCGCTTTTCGAAAATCGTCAGCACCCAGGCGCCGCGATCGGTATCGAGGCGATAGTTGCTGTTCTCGATCCCGGTCTCGATCGGCTCGGCCCGCGTCAGTGCGCCGAGATCATAGCTTTCGATCGTGGCCGCGATCTGCCCGGCCGACAGCGGGGTGTGCACCGCCACGGTTGATCAGGCGGCCTGCAGCTCGCGCGGCAATTTGAACTGCATCGTTTCGCGCGTCGTCTCGACCTCGCGCTCGGTCACCTCGAAATGCTCCGACAGCCGGTCGACGACCTGGCGGACGAGCGCCTCGGGCGCCGATGCCCCCGCGGTGATCCCCAGCGCCGCCACGCCTTCGAGCCATGCGAAATCGATTTCGTCGGCATTCTGGATGAGCTTCGCGGAGATGCCCTGCCGTTCGGCGACTTCGACGAGGCGGACCGAGTTGGAGCTGTTGGGCGCGCCGATCACCAGCATCGCGTCGCAGCTCGAGGCGATCGACTTGACCGCAGCCTGGCGGTTCGAGGTCGCGTAGCAGATATCCTCGCTGCGCGGCGTCTTGATCGAGGGGAAGCGCCTTTCGAGCACCGAGACGATCTCCGCTGTATCGTCGACCGACAAAGTCGTCTGGGTCAGAAAGGCGAGATTGTCGGCATCGGCAGGATCGATCTCCTCGGCATCCTCGACCGATTCGATCAGCGTCATCGCGCCCGGCGGAACCTGGCCGAAGGTGCCAATGACTTCGGGATGGCCCTGGTGGCCGATAAACAGGATATGGATGCCCTTCTCGACCAGCCTTTCGGCCTGACGATGCACCTTGGAAACGAGCGGGCAGGTGGCGTCGAAATAGTCGAGCCCGCGGTCTTCGGCGGTCGCCGGCACGACTTTGGGCACGCCATGCGCGGAAAAGACGACCGGCACGCCGTACGAAAGGCGCTTCCTATGACGGGCGCCGATGCCCCCCGCCCGGCCCGGGCCCGCTATTGAGGATGTTGGTGTGCAAAAACTTGTAAGATTCGCTACGCTGGCCGGGTCGATGCTGCTGCTTGCGGCCTGCGGCCGCGATGTAATCGAGGCAAGCCAGGAGGCCGGCGTCGGCCTGCTGGTCAACCGCTCGGCCTGTCCGGCGGTCGCGACGCCCGTCTTCACCAACGAGATCACGCTGTTCGATCCACCATCGAGCCGCGACGCGAATGCCATCGACGTAACCGCGGTGATCACCAATATCCGCAGCACATGCGGCGATGCGGGTGACACGATCCAGGCCGTCGCGACTTTCGAGGTGCAGGCGAGCCGCCGCCGCGCCGAAGGGCCGCGCGAAGTCGTGCTTCCCTATTTCGCGACCGTGCTGCGCGCCGGTAACCAGATCGTCTCCAAGGAGGTCAATCGCGTCGGACTGCGCTTCGCCGACGGGCAATATCGGGCGAGCACGACCGGCCAGGCGACCGCGACGATCTCGCGCGCCGCGGCGACCCTGCCGGCCGAGGTCGAGGAACGGCTCACCGCGCGGCGGCGCGCCGGCGATGCCGATGCGGCGATCGATCCGATGTCCGACCCGACGGTCCGCGCCGCGGTCGAGAATGCGACCTTCGACCTTTTGATAGGCTTCCAGCTCGAACCGCAACAACTCGAATATAACGTCACGCGCTAAGATTATGTCGCCGCGCGCCGAGCGCGATTGACTCCGCGCGCCGCCGCGCTCTATCGCCGGATTTGCCGCTGCCGGTTCGCCGGCAGGCAGTCGCGCGGGAGAGCGTATCGGACGGTTGTCCGGTGCCGCCGAAGGAGCAACCGCCCCGGAATCTCTCAGGCCAACGGACCGCGCGGCCGTGTCGGCGCTCTGGAAAGTGCTCCCGAAAGGAGCCGCCGAAGGGGTAAGCTGCCCGCCGGGCAGTCAAAGCTCTCAGGCTTCCGCGACAGAGGGGGCGATGGCGTCGGGCCGATTGGCGCCGGTCGTCGTCCGTTCTGGCGGAGGTGAAATGAGCGAAGACAAGCGATTGCCGTTGGACGATTGGCACCGGGCGCGCGGCGCGCGGATGGTGCCCTTCGCCGGCTATGCGATGCCGATCCAGTATGCGGGTATCCTTGCCGAGCATAGGCAGACGCGGCAGTCGGCCGGGCTGTTCGATGTCAGCCATATGGGGCAGCTCTCCTTTACCGGCGACGATGTGCCGCAGGCGCTCGAGACCATGCTGCCCGGCGACATTGCCGGGCTGGCCGAGGGGCGGATGCGATATTCGTTGCTGCTCAACGATGCCGGCGGGATCGTCGACGATCTGATGGTCACCAATCGTGGCGAAGATTTCTATCTCGTCGTCAACGGTGCGAACAAGGCGAGCGACATCGCGCATATCGAACGGCGCTTGCCCGAGCCGGTCGCGATGCGCGAGCTTGCGGATCACGCCTTGCTCGCGCTCCAGGGTCCCAAGGCGGTCGACGCGCTGGCGCGGCATGTGCCGGGTGTCGAACGGCTCTATTTCATGCAGGCCGGCGGCTTCGACTTCGGCGGAACGCGGCTGTGGGTCAGCCGGTCGGGCTATACCGGCGAGGACGGCTTCGAGATCTCGGTGCCGGTCGGCGCCGCCGTAACGCTGGCCGAGGCGATCGCCGGCGAAGCCGAAGTCGAGCCGGCGGGGCTCGGCGCACGCGATTCGCTGCGGCTCGAAGCCGGATTGCCGCTCCACGGCCACGATATCGACGAGGAGACGACGCCGGTGACGGCCGATCTCGGCTTCGCGCTCTCCAAACGCCGCCGCGAGGCCGCCGATTTTCCGGGCGCCGACCGGATCCTCGCCGAACGCGAGGAAGGCCCGGTCGCCAGGCGCGTCGGCGTCGAGATCGAGGGGCGCCAGCCGGTGCGCGAAGGGGCGGTCGTCCTCGATGAGGAAGGAAGCGCCGTCGGCAGGATCACCAGTGGCGGCTTTTCGCCGACGCTCGAGCGGCCGATCGCGATGGGATACGTCCCACTGGCGGCGGCCGAGCCCGGCAACGAGATCACCATCGAACAGCGTGGAAAACTCTTCACCGGCAGGGTCGCCAAAATGCCTTTCGTACCGCACAATTATCATCGCCCGCCAAAGAGCTGAGGGAGACTGGAATGGCTCGATATTTCACCGAGGAACATGAGTGGATCGATGTCGATGGCGAACATGCCACGGTCGGGATCACCGACTATGCCCAGGAACAGCTGGGCGATGTCGTCTTCGTCGAGGTGCCCGAAGCCGGGACGATCCTCGAAAAGGGCGGCGAGGCCGGGGTCGTCGAATCGGTCAAGGCGGCGAGCGATGTTTATTCGCCGGTCTCGGGAGAGGTTACCGAGGGCAACGAGGCGCTCGGTGACGAGCCGGGGCTGGTCAATTCCTCGCCGGAAGAAGCGGGGTGGTTCTTTCGCATCGCCCTGTCCGACAATGAGGAACTCGAAGGGCTGATGAACGCGACCGAATACAAGGCCTTCGTCGATAGTTTGTAGGAACCGTCATCCCGGCGAAAGCCGGGATCTCAGGCAGTCTGGCGGAGCCGGTCTGCACCATAGCCCGGGATTCCGGCCTTCGCCGGAATGACGAGAGGAGCAATAATGCGTTATCTTCCCCTCCAGCCCGACGATCGGACGGCGATGCTCGAGACGATCGGCGCGCCCGATATCGACGCGC
>JAIVHR010000097.1 GCA_020200935.1 Sphingomonadales bacterium | reverse complement strand
TCGAGGAGGCAGACCTTTACTACCGGGCTGGCGAGAAGCCGGGTTACAGCTCGGGGATCGGGCGCGTCGATCCGGTCGCGTTCGCCGATATGGATGTCGTAGCGGCCCAGTTCGCCGATGTCCGGACGGCTGGTATGACCGGCCCGACCGTCAATGGCGCGGCCGATGTCGGTTTCGTTGCAGCCGACGCCACCGCGGTGGATACCGGCCATCAGCGGCTCGACCCCGCGGCGCTCGAGAACACCGCCTTCAAATCGACCATCGGCCTGAAGTCGTTCGACGCGCTCGAGGTTGACGGTGTCGGCGACAAGCTCGAACCGATCGGTGCCCAGCCGTTGCTCGTGATCGACGATGACGACGTGCCCGACGACATCTCGACCAACGTGACGATCGAGGTCGACGGCGAGCACATCATCTCGCAGCTCCACACCATCGGCGATCAGGATTTCTTCAAGGTCGAGCTGGTCGAGGGGCAGCTCTATCAGATCGGCCAATATGCCTATACCGGCGCCGACGGCCCGAGCGGCGTGCCGCTCGCCGACGCCTATATCGAGCTCTACGACGCCAGCGGCACTCTGATCACCGAGGCCGACGGCGGCGGGCCCAACACCCCGTCGGGGCTCGATGCGCTGCTGACCTACGAAGCCGATTATACCGGCACCTATTACATCAACGCCCGCGCCTATGACGAAAGCCCGGCCGACGGCACCAACGGCGATGCGGTCGGCGATTACGAACTCTTCGTCGACGATGTGACCGGGCTGGTCGAGGGCCCCTATTACGATCCCGAGGACCTGCTCTATTCGATCGACTGGGGCGGCGTGCTGGTCGACGGCACGGCGCGCAACCCCGACGGCGACGAGGGCCCCCGCGATACCGGCAACGAGCCGGGCGACCCCGACGAAAAGGGCGTCGACGTAAACGGCAAGAATGTCATCAAGATCTATTTCGCCAAGGCGGGCGATGTCTATACGCCCGAGGATCCGGCCGAGCCCGGCCTGCCGCCCGTCGCGGTCGCGGTCGGCGCGACCGATTATGAATATGACGCGGTCTGGACCTCGCTCCACGAGTTCGAGAAGGTCGCCGACGTCGTCTATGTCGAGACCCAGATCCGCGAGGAAGCCGATTTCCATTATGTCACCTATACCGGCACGCCCGGCCCCGGCGTCAGCTTGCTCGGATCGATGGCGCCGCCGCAGGAAAGCGACGAGGGATTGGCGCTGTTCAACTCGAACGACGAGCGCTGGACCGCGGAAGGCCTCGCCCAGGGCGGCTTCTCCTTCGTCACCTTGATCCATGAATTCGGCCACGGCCACGGCATGGCGCATCCGCACGATACCGGCGGCGGCTCGGACATCATGGACGGCGTCGAGCCCGAAGGTCCGGTCGCCAGCTACACGCTCGGCGATTACAATCTCAACCAGGGCGTCTTCACGATGATGTCCTATGAGGATGGCTGGCAATCTTCGCCCTACGGCAATGCCGAGACCGATGCCGGATACGGCTGGCTCGGCGGGTTGATGGCGCTCGACATCGCCGTCATCCAGGACAAATACGGCGTCAACGAGGAATGGGCGACGGGCGACGATATCTACAAGCTCAGCGACGCCAACGAGGCGGGCACCTTCTTCTATTCGATCTGGGATGCCGGCGGCACCGACCAGATCCGCTATCAGGGCGCTCGCGACACCAACATCGATCTGCGCGCCGCATCGCTGCAGTATGAGATCGGCGGCGGCGGCTTCGTCTCCTATGCCCACGGTATCCATGGCGGCTATACGATCGCCAACTCGGTGATTATCGAGAATGCCGTCAGCGGATCGGGCAATGACACGATCACCGGCAACGACGCCGACAACTGGCTGCGTTCGTTCGACGGCGACGATTTCCTTTCCGGCGGCCAGGGCAATGACCAGCTCTACGGCGGAAACGGCCACGATACCTTCAACGGCGGCCAGGGCGAGGACCTCATCCAGGGCGGCGCCGGCAACGACGTGATCCTGGGCGGTTCGCAGAACGACGTGCTGATCGGCAAGGATGATAAGGACGGCGACGACCGGCTGCTCGGCGGCGGCGACGAGGACACGCTGCGCGGGAATGGCGGGAACGACAGGCTCGACGGCGGCGGCGAGAACGATGTCCTCATCGGCGGCGACGGCGCGGATATCTTCGCCTTCAGCGAGAACTTCGCCCACGACACGATCAAGGATTTCGAGGACGGCAGCGACCGGATTTCGCTCGAAGGGCTGCGCGGCCTGAATGGCGGCGATGCGCTGACCTTCGATCAGCTGCTGGTCACCGATAACGGCGGTTCGACCACGATCGAGCTCGATCTCGACCGCAACGGCATCGCCGACGCGATCGATTTCGACGGCGACGGCCACGCCGATCCGGCGAGCATCGCGCTGCTCAACGTCGTCTCCGCCGACATCACCGCAGCCGACTTCGTCTTCTGATCGGGGACACGAGACTGCCGGGCGGTCCCGGGAACGGTTGGCGGGGTCCCCGCGGCTGAAGCTGCATGGATCATCGTATCGCGATGGGTAGGTGTGGGTTCGGCTGATTTGCCCGCAGCCGCGGCTTGCTGCATGGTCGCCCTCCAGAGGACAAGGGGGACAATCATGGCAGCGAGATCGAAGCCCACCGGCAAAGAGCTCGGCTATATCGTCGCCGGTGCAGTCGTCGGCGGCATTATCGGCTTCGTGCTGATCGGCGGCGGGCTGATCGGCGGCCTCATCACCGGCGTCGGCGCCGCACTCGGCGGCATGCCTTATACACGCCGCCTCGAGGCCGAGAAGAAGGCAGGGCCGGGTGGCTCCGGCTGAGCGCAGTCGAAAAATCGTCGGCTCCGCGCGGTGTGCACGGCTCGCGCTCCGCGCCGCTTCGGGTTCGCGCGAGCAATGCCCCGAACTTTCAAAGCCCGGACTAACCAGCCAGCGCTATTGTTGAATGTTTTGAGCAATACACATCTGGGTGCGGCTGGTGATCGCCGCATTGGCTTCCTCGAGGGTGCTGTTCTCGTCGATCTCCTCGGTAATGCAGGCGCAGAATTCGTCCGGGTCCACGCCCGCCGCTTGCAGCGCCGCACTGCTCTGTTCGGCCTGGCGCGCACACTCGCTGACCGCTTGATCGCGAACGCTGGTGCCGCCGCACCCGGCCAGGGCCACGGTCGCGACCCCCAATATCAAGATACGCATGCAAATCTCCTTCGAGAACAGCCGACCTCTCGGTCAGCCGGGAAAACACACTGCGAAAAGCAAGCGATGGCGCGGCGATCGTCAACCGAACGGCGAATCACTTTCATCGGCCGCCGCTCCTGTCGGTCGACCTCGCCATCACGCGACGTTCCGCGCCGTCGTTTGTATCGGTGATGTTGATTTCTATCCGCTCGGCTTCGCTGCGCGCGGCAAGGCTGAGGCCGCGCTCCTCGTATCCGGCCTCGCGCCCCGCTTCGCGATAGAAATCGAGCACCTCGAGCGCCGCATCGGGGCCGTTGGAGATGCGGAAGATCACCAGTCGTGATCCGTTCGAGCGGGGGCGCACGTCATACTCGTCTTCCGAAAGCCCCGGATAGGCCGGAAAGCCGTCGCCGAGATTTTCGGAGAGGTCGTAGCCGCCGCTTCCAGCTTTGGGGCTGACATGGACCATCAGCCGTTCTCCCTGATCGAACAGCTGAACATAGCCGCCAAAGGCCGGGTCGTCGGAACCGAAGTCCACGCCGCCTTCAGGGATTTCATGGCCGGCGTCCCGGTAATGCCGGCGATAGAATTCGAATATGTCGGCAATGGAGCCCGGGCTGAGATAGGCGACCTCGTGCCGCGCGCCTTCACTTTCCTCGCGCTCAATTCCGGTGGCGGGATCAAAATCGCCATATGCCGGAATGCCGTTGGGAAGCATTGCCGGCGCCTCGGCCACCGCTGCGACTTCGTCCTCGGCTCCGGCTGGTTCGCTGCCGGTGTCGCTACCGCCGCAGGCCGCCACAGCGGCGAACGCGGCCGCGCTCAGTATCTGCCTTTTCATGGATTCCCCCATCTTGCGGAAGCTCTTATTGCCCCATTCCGCAGCAGGATCAACTGCATCGGTCGAACCCGTCCCGTCGGGAAAAGCCGGTGGAAGATGACAGGACCCTGCTTAGCCGCGCCCCTGATTGGACTCTTGGGGTCCTCCTCAATCGCTTTTCTCGTTCGCGGTTATCGCCGTAACTCGTTTCCCTCGGCGCGCGGGGAGGCGTAAGGTCTCGGCATAACCCCGAAACCAGGAGAGATTCATCATGGACGCGAAGACTGGAAGCATTCCCGGCGACGGCTGCCCGCTGGGGCGCACCGAAAGCCGGAGCCTGCTCGGACGGGGGAACCGCGACTGGTGGCCCGATTCGTTGCAGCTCGAGATCCTCCATCAGGGTGGCGTCTCACCCGATCCGATGGGCGAGGATTATGACTATGTCGAAGCCTTCAAGGGGCTCGATTACGCCGCGCTGAAGGCCGATCTCACCGCGCTGATGACCGACAGCAAGCCCTGGTGGCCGGCGGATTACGGCCATTACGGGCCGTTCTTCATCCGCATGGCCTGGCACGCGGCGGGCACCTATCGCACCGGCGACGGGCGCGGCGGCGCATCGAGCGGGCAGCAGCGCTTCGCGCCGCTCAACAGCTGGCCCGACAACGCCAATCTCGACAAGGCGCGGCGACTGCTCTGGCCGGTCAAGCAGAAATAGATGGGGCTGATCTACGTCAATCCCGAAGGCCCGGGCGGCGATCCCGATCCCCAGGGCTCGGCGCGCGACATTCGCGAGACCTTCGCCCGGATGGCGATGAATGACGAGGAAACCGTCGCGCTGACTGCCGGCGGCCATACTTTCGGCAAGTGCCACGGCGCGGGCGACGCCAATCTCGTCGGCGCCGATCCCGAAGGCGCCGACATCGCCTTCCAGGGCTTGGGCTGGACCAGCGGCTATGAATCCGGGTCGGGCGAACATGCGATTACCTCGGGGCTCGAAGGACCGTGGACCAACACGCCGATCGAGTGGACGATGAATTATTTCCGGCTGTTGCTCGGCTATGAGTATGAGCTGGTCGAGAGCCCGGCGGGCGCCAAACAATGGCAGCCGATCGATCAGAAGGAAGAGGACATGGCGCCGCACGCCTTCCGGCCCGGGGTCAAGGTGCCGACGATGATGACCACCGCCGATATGGCGATGAAGGTCGATCCCGAATATCGCAAGATATCCGAGCGCTTCCGCGACAATCCCGATCAGTTCGCCGATGCCTTCGCGCGCGCCTGGTTTAAGCTCACCCATCGCGATATGGGGCCGATATCGCGCTATTACGGGCCCGAGGTTCCCGCCGAAGAGCTGATCTGGCAGGATCCGGTGCCCGCCGGCACCACGCCTTCGGACAGCGACGTCGGCGATTTCAAGTCGGCGATCCTCGATAGCGGTCTTTCGATCGGCCAGCTGGTCAAGACCGCCTGGGCCTCGGCTTCGACCTATCGCAAGTCCGATCATCGCGGCGGCGCCAACGGCGCGCGCATTCGCCTCGCGCCGCAGAAGGACTGGGCGGTCAACGAGCCCGGCGAGCTGCAGACGATCCTCGCCAAAATCGACGAGTTGCGCGGCAATCTGTCGATGGCCGACGCCATCGTGCTCGCCGGCACCGCGGCGGTCGAGAAGGCGGCGCGCGACGGCGGCTTCGATGTCGCGGTGCCTTTCACCGGCGGGCGCGGCGACACCACCGACGAGCTGACCGATGCCGAGAGCTTCGAGCCGCTCGAGCCCCAGGCCGATGGCTTCCGCAACTATCTCAAGACCAAGCATTCGGTGAAAACCGAGGAGCTGATGATCGACCGGGCGAACCTGCTCGGCCTGTCGGCGCCCGAGATGACGGCGCTGGTCGGCGGGCTGCGCGTGCTCGGCGCCAACTATCAGGACAGCGATGACGGCGTCTTCACCGACCGCAAAGGGCAGCTGACCAACGATTTCTTCGTCAACCTGCTCGATATGGGCACCGCCTGGGAAGTCGTCGACGAGAGTGCCGACGAGGAATTCGTCGGCACCGATCGCGAGAGCGATGAGGAGAAATGGCGGGCAACGCGCACCGACCTGATCTTCGGTTCGAACTCTCAACTGCGCTCGATCGCCGAGGTTCATGCGGCGCCCGCCCTTTTTTTGTTCGAGTGCGGGAGAAACAAGGCCGGCAAAATGATTTGACGTTTATCGATAAGGGTATTATCGATTATCGATATCAACGGTCTGGAGTGCCGCCGATGTCCCGTCATTATTCCGCCGCCTTGCCGGTCGCCTTTGTACTGTTGCGCATCCTGATTCTGCTGAACTGGCTCGGCGGTTTGGCGATCCTCGCGCTGCTGACCGCGACATTGGTCGCCGAGGAATGGACGCTGATCGCGCTCGGCATCGACGCGGCCGACCCGATCCGCCCGGTGCTGATCGGGCTGCGCGCGATCGCCGCGCTCGGCCTGATCGCCGTTCCGCTCAACCATATCGTGCTGCGGCGGCTGCTCGCGATCGTCGATACGGTGCGTGTCGGCGACCCGTTCATCGCGGCCAATGCCGCCCGTTTGCAGGCCATCGCCTGGGTGCTGCTCGCGCTCCAGCTGCTCAGCATGGTGATCGGCGGCATCGCCGAGGCGATCTCGACGCCGGCGCTTTCCGTCGATCTTGACGCCGGCATTTCGCTCACCGGTTGGTTGGCCGTGCTCCTGACCTTCGTCCTCGCCCGCATCTTCGCCGAAGGCGCGCGGATGCGCGACGATCTCGAGGGGACGGTGTGACATGGCCATCGCCGTCAAGCTCGACGATCTGCTGCACGACCGGCGGATGACGCTGACCGAGCTCTCCGAGCAGATCGGCATCACGCTCGCCAATCTCTCGATCCTCAAGACCGGCAAGGCGCGCGCGATCCGCTTCACCACGCTCGAGGCGATCTGCGCCGAACTGGATTGCCAGCCCGGCGATATCCTCGAGTACCACGCCGATGCCGCCGAGGAGGCGCAGGCGGCATGAACATCCTGATGGCCATTCACATCGCGGGAGGACTCCTCGCCATCCCCGCGGGGGCGATGGCGGTCGCCGCGCGCAAGGGCGGCAGGTGGCATGGCTGGGCGGGGACCGTCTTCTTCGGTTCGATGCTTGTCCTCAGCGTCACCGCCGCGATTCTCGAGCCGTTCAGGACGCCCGATCCAGGCTCGCCTCTGGTCGGCGTGTTCGTCTGCTATTTCGTGCTGACCGCGTGGATCGCAGCGCGCAGTCGGGACGGAAGGACCGGCCGGTTCGAGATTGCCGCCTGCGCCGTCGCGCTCGGCATTGGCGCGCTGACGGCTTGGGGCGGGTTCGCTGGAGCAGCGGAGACTCCCGCTGGCGCCGGCCCGATATTCGTGCTCGCCGGGCTGAGCCTGCTCGCCGGGCTTGGCGACCTCAGGGCAGCTCTGCTGAAGCGGCTCACCCCCGTCCAGCGCATCTCGCGTCACCTGTGGCGGATGTGCTTCGCCTTCTTCATCGCCACCGGTTCCTTCTTTCTCGGCCAGCAGGATGTGCTGCCCGAGGCGGTGCGCGGCTCGCCGATCCTCTTCGTGCTCGCCTTCGCCCCGTTCGCCGTGATGGCCTTTGGCCTCATTAGCCTACGGGTCCCTGGGCGCTGCTCGGAACGATCGGGCTGCTGGCCCTGTGGGGCCTGCGCTATCCGCTACAGATGCTTCCGCTGCTGCTGGTCGAGCTGACGTGGAAGGCGATCTGGCTCGGCGCCTTCGCCCTTCCGCGCTGGCTCGACGGCACGCTCGACGAGGGGATGCTAGCCTCGATCTTCGAAACATCTCTCGGGGCCATACTGCTCCTCGTGATTCCGTGGCGATACCTTTGGGCAAATTACGTGATCCGTCCGGGTGACCCGTGGCGGCTCCGTCCGGCCAGAAGCGAAGCGGAGGCGAACCGTGCAGCTTGAGCCGAGTTCCGAATCTGTGGCCGCTCCTCTCGGCGGCCAGGTCCCGCTGTCGCGCCACTATGTCAGGGCTGCGGCGGAGCGATGGAGATGACGCAAATGACGCAAATGACGCAAGTGACGACAGCACGAATTGCAGGTCTTTTCTGGCTCCTGTTCACCATTGCGATCGGGTTCAGCCTTACCCAGCTTCGCATGCCCATGGATCTCATCGGCCGGGGCGCGGATGCGGAAGTCGTGTCGACGATGTTGAGAACCGGGATCGCATTAACGGTCGTCGCGCATGTGATGCTGCTTTGCTTCGGCCTGACCCTCTTTCACCTCTTTCGCGACGTCGGCGGCATGGTGCGCATCGTCATGCTGACCAGCTGCGCCATCAGTACGGCGCTGGGGATCGCAAACACACTCAACTACTGCGAAGTGCTGGCGTTGATGACTATCGATCCGGCTTTGACGGCCAATGTTGCCGATTTTGGCCGGACCGTGACCGTCGCCTCCAAAACAGCGAATTTCGGCCAAGCCCTGTTGGAGATTTTCTGGTCCGCCATGTTTTTCTGCTTTGGGTTGCTGGTCGTTCGTTCCGGCTATCTGCCCAGGATTTTCGGATCGCTGTTGTTCGCGATGAGCGCCGGATACCCGGTCAACAGCCTGACAAAGATACTGCTGCCCCAATTCTATGCCGCGGAGATTACACAGGCGACCATTCTGCTGGCTGCAGTGGGGGGGCTTCCGACGATGGCATGGCTACTCATCAAGGGGGCATCCACCTCACCGCGCTCACCCAGCCCAACGACTTACACATGACGGAGCGCGAGGCCGATGCGCACTTGTAGCAACGCCAAGCCGTGGACTTGCCGGGGTCGTTGCCTTTCGGGCTCAGCCTAATCTGATTGGCGGCGGCCGAGCGCGTCGCCGCTACCCGCCCAGCCCGCTGAGCTTCTTGAAGGCTTGCGCGCCCTGTTCGCCGCCGCTTTGCGGGGTCAGTTCGCCGGCGCGGTCGGTGATCTCGTCCCAATGGGCGGCGACGCCTTCGGCGGTGCGCTCGTCCTCGGGCAGCGCGACGCCTTCGGTCAGCGTTACATAGGCGGCGTGGAAGAAACCGCCGCCGGCGCCGATGATCTGGTTGGTCGGCGCATCCTCGCTGACCAGATAGACGGCGGCGGGCACGGCATTTTCGGGCGCCAGCGCCTTGAACATCTCGGGCGGCATCAGATCCTCGGTCATCCGCGTGCCGGCGATCGGCGCGATGGTGTTCACCTTGATGTCGTATTTGGCGCCCTCGATGGCGAGCGTCTTGGTCAGGCCGGCAAGACCGAGCTTGGCGGCGCCGTAATTGGCCTGGCCGAAATTGCCGTAGAGGCCGGTCGAGCTCGCGGTCATCAGGATGCGGCCGTAAGCCTGCTCGCGCATCGTCTCCCAGACCGCCTTGGTGCAGATCGCCGAACCGTTGAGATGCACATCGACGACGAATTTGAAATCCTCGACGCTCATCTTGGCGAAGCTCTTGTCGCGCAGCACGCCGGCATTGTTGATCAACACATGGACGCCGCCCCAGGCTTCCTTGGCGCGCGCGACCATCTCCTCCATCGCGTCGGGTTCGGTGACGCTGCCGCCATTGGCCATCGCCGTGCCGCCGGCCTCCTCGATCTCGTCGACCACCGCATCTGCGGCGTCGGACCGGCCGGTGCCGTCACGCGAGACACCGAGATCGTTGACCACGACCTTGGCGCCGCGCCGGGCGAGGTCGAGCGCATAGGCGCGCCCCAGCCCGCCGCCGGCTCCGGTGACGATGGCGACGCGGTCGGTAAAGGATATGGTCATGGCGGGATCTCCACAGCTGTGTTCGGTTGCGGCGAGGCAAAGCATGATGGGGGAAGAGTGGCAAGGGAGGTAGGCGATTCGACGCGCACAGCGCCTCGCTGCGGAGATTTACCGTGCTCGCATAAAAGGAGAGCCCTCCCGCACGGGCGCACGGGAGGGCTCTCGGCAATTCCGACGCCGGTAGAGGGGAGGGGGCGCCGGTTGCCAGTTCAAACTGCCGCGACAGAAAATGACAGTGGGCGGGTCGCGACTCAGCCCGGAGGGGCGGTCTGGATGCAATTGTCGCGCACGGTCTCCGAGCAGCTCGGATAATCGGTGCGCGTCACCGGGGTGTAATACCCGACGACCGAACGCGTGATCGTGCCCTCGGCGGGCGGCGGCTGGTTCGGATTGTACGAATCAGGACCGTCATAGACGCTGGTTTCCTCGGTATCGGGC
>JAIVHR010000096.1 GCA_020200935.1 Sphingomonadales bacterium | reverse complement strand
CGCGCGCGATATAGCCGCCGAAATTGCCATAGCCGCCGATCACCAGGACGCGCGCTACCATCCCGGCTTGAAGACCATCAGATAGAAGACCGCGACGAGGCCGATGAAGGCCGGCCAGCCGAGCGCGAACCACCAGCGATAGAGCCGGTCGTAGCGCGCCTCGTCGATCGCCTCGCCCGCCGCCCGCCGCGCCGCGAGATCGCGAAGCGTGATCTGGATGAAGACGACCGGCACCCAGCAGAGCCCGACGATGAGATAGAGCGCATAGCTCGCGACCAGCCAGAAATTCGTCCAGTCATGCCCGGCGAGGAGGATCAGCCCGATGCCGGTCAGCGGCTGGAGGACGACCGCCGGCAAGGTGAAAAGAAAATCCGCCCGCACCGTCGCCCGCGCCGCGAACAGCCGCGCCGCCGCATCGGGCGCGCGGTGGGCGGCAAAGAAGAAAAAGGCAATCCCGAGCCCGGTCCCGAACAACACCGTCGCGCTGACGATGTGGAGCGTGCGGAGGAGGAGATAGAGGTCCATCGCGCTCTTCTACTCTATCGCATCACGCGAGCGAAAGCTGGCGTCTATCCTGGCCTCCTGTTCCTGAGATCACGATAGGAAGGTTTGCCAGGCTGAAGCGACAATGGGCGCAGGACGGACAGCGATTGCCACCCACAAGGCGTTTGCCCTGGTTACCAATATTTGTTAGCGTGAGGCATGCCAACGAAAACCACCTCTATCGCGTTGGGCGAGAGGCTCGCCGAATATGCCCGCCGCAAGGTCGCATCGGGTGAATTCGGCTCGGTCAGCGAAGTGATTCGCGATGCCCTGCGCCTGCAGGAGGAGCGAGCGACCTTTCGCGCCAAGCTGCTCGATGCCCTTGACGAAGGACTGGCAAGTCCGATCGACGACAATTTCGATGTCGATCGCTGGTACGACGAGGAATTCGGCGGCAAGTGAAACGGCTCAGCTTTCACGCTGCAGCCTCGGCCGATATGCGCCGGATCGCAACGGACACCCGCGCGCGTTGGGGCAAAGATCAAGCGGCGGCCTATTCCGCCATCCTGCGTGACGACATCAAGTCGCTCCTCGATTTCCCCTTGCGCTTTCCGGAATTCGAGGGCCGGCGCAAAGGCTTGCGCCGCATGAACAGCGGCAGCCACTCGGTGTTCTATCTCGTCTCGGAGAATCGGATCGAGATCATATCCGACAATCGTCGAAGCCATCGCGCGCGAGAAGGCGATCAAGGCCTGGAATCGGCGCTGGTAGACGGACCTGATCTCGAAGAACAATCCCGAGTGGCGCGATCTATGGAACGACATCAACAGCTAGCTCCGTCACGCCCCCCATCCCGTCACGCCAGCGCAGGCTGGCGTCTATCCCGGCCTTCCTCGTGTGCTGAAGTCAGCGACATACCGATATCTGGGACAGGCCCCAGCCTGCGCTGGGGCGACGAAATTCAGTAAACCCGCGCCTTGGGCTCTATATACCCGATATCGTCGGTCAGCGTGTAATCGTGGACCGGGCGGTAATCGATGCGGACGTCGCCGCCCTTGCCGCCCCAGCCGTCGAACCAGACGATGGTGTGTTTCATCCACTCGGCATCGTCGCGCTCGGGATGATCCTCGTGCATATGCGCGCCGCGGCTTTCGGTGCGGTTGTGCGCCGATCGGATCGAGACCTCGGCCTGGGCGATCAGATTGTCGAGCTCGAGCGTCTCGACGAGATCGGTGTTCCAGATCAGCGAGCGATCGGTGACCTGGATATCCTCCATCCCCCGGTAGAGCGCGTCGATCTTGCCGATGCCTTCGGCCATCAATTCCTCGGTGCGGAAGACCGTGCAATGGGCCTGCATCGTCTTCTGCATGTCGAGGCGAAGTTCGGCGGTCGGCGTGCCGCCCGCGGCATGGCGGAAATGGTCGAGCCGGGAGAGCGCCATTTCCTCGCTGCCTGCGGGAAGCGGTTTGTGGCGCGTGCCCGGCGTGATCACCTCGGCGAGGCGATGGCCGGCGGCGCGGCCGAAAACGACGAGATCGATCAGCGAATTGGAGCCAAGCCGATTGGCGCCGTGGACCGACACGCAGGCCGCCTCGCCGACCGCGAAGAGGCCCGGCACGACGGCATCAGGATCGCCGTCCTTCAGGGTCACGACCTCGCCGTGATAATTGGTCGGGATGCCGCCCATATTATAGTGGGCCGTCGGCACCACCGGCAGCGGCTGGCGGGTCAGATCGACGCCGGCAAAGATCTTGCCGGTCTCGGTGATGCCCGGAAGCCGGTCATGCAGGATCTCGGGATCGATATGATCGAGGTGAAGATAGATATGGTCCTTCTCCTTGCCGACCCCGCGGCCCTCGCGGATTTCCATCGCCATCGAGCGCGAGACGACATCGCGGCTGGCGAGGTCCTTGGCGCTCGGCGCATAGCGCTCCATGAAGCGCTCGCCTTCCGAATTCGTCAGATATCCGCCCTCGCCGCGCGCGCCCTCGGTGATCAGCACACCCACACCGTAGAGGCCGGTTGGATGGAACTGGACGAACTCCATATCCTGCAAAGGCAGCCCGGCACGGAGCACCATCGCATTGGCATCGCCGGTCTGAGTGTGAGCGCCAGTGCATGAAAAATAGACTCGTCCGTAGCCGCCTGTGGCGAGCACCACGGCATGGGCGGTGAAGCGGTGGATGCTGCCGTCGTCCAAACACAACGCGATGACGCCGCGGCACTCGCCACCTTCCATGATCAGATCGAGCGCGAAATATTCGATGAAGAAGTCGGCGTCGTATTTGAGGCTCTGCTGATAGAGCGCGTGGAGCATCGCATGGCCGGTGCGGTCGGCGGCGGCGCAGGTGCGCTGGGCGGGCGGGCCCTTACCCATATTCTGCATCATGCCGCCGAAAGGCCGCTGGTAGATCTTGCCCTCGTCGGTGCGGCTGAAGGGCACGCCGGCGTGCTCAAGCTCGTAGACCGCGGCCGGCGCCTCGCGGCACAGATACTCGATCGCATCCTGATCGCCGAGCGATGCCGCCTTGCGCGGCGACGGTGTGCGATCGGGTCGGGAAGACCTTGGTGATGCAGGCCGTCCGCAATCCCTTTTCGGCCGAGCCCATCGTGGCGCGCAGGCCCGATCCGCCGGCGCCGACGACGACCGTGTCATATTGATGGTCGATGATCTGGTAGGTTTTGTCGGCCATCAGGATGCGGCTCCGGAAAAGGCGATTTTGAGGATCGAGAAGACGGCGATCGCCGCCCCGCCGATCGCGTAGAAATTCAACAGCACAAGGAGGCCGATCTTCGAGGCCTCGTTATGGACATAGTCCTCGATGACGATCTGGAGACCGAGGCGCAGATGCCAGAAGACGTTGACCGTCAGCAGCAGCATCGCCACCGCGACCAGCGGCGAGGAGAGCCAGCCGGTAACGACTTCATAATCGTAGCTCGGCAGCCGCAGCAAAGAAGCGACGAACCAGACGACCAGCAGCACGTTGCCCGCCGCGGTCAGCCGCTGGAGCCACCAATGGTGCGTGCCCGCGCGCGCCGAGCCGAGGCCGCGCACCCGGCCGAGTTCGGTTCCCGCGCGCATCAGCCCGCCCCCCCGACGAGACCCATGATCGGCTCCCAAAGCAGCCACAACGACAGCGCCAGCGCGGCGACAATCGCGCCGATCACCACGACCAGCGCGAAACCCTTGTTGATCTTGAGCTCGTAGCCCGCGCCGGTATCGAGCACGAGATGGCGGATGCCGTTGAAGAAATGGGTGAAAAAGGCCCAGGCGAGCCCGGCGATCAGCACCGCGCCAACGATGTTCACCGCACCGCTCTCGACGGTCAACAGGTCGCGAAAAGCTTCATAGGCCTCCGGCCCGCTCGCCAGCGCCAGCAGCCACCAGACGAACAGCCCCGCCGCGACGATCGCCATGCCCACGCCGGTCATCCGGTGGAGGATCGAGACCAGCATGTGCGGGCCCCATTTCCAGACCTGAAGGTGGGGCGACAGCGGCCGATCGGGTTTGTGCGCCATGGAGACTCCCTGCGGGGCGGGCATGCCTTTCCCGGCCCTCTTAGCCCAATCGGGCCGCCATGCAACCGGCGAAGCGGCCCGGCGGAGCCGCGAGTTAAACCACCCCTTAACCATTCGAGCCTAAGCAGGAAGGCGGTTTGGAGCGCTAGGGCGGATGACGCGAATGAGCATCGAGCAACTGATTGAAACCTACGATCATGACGGGCACTTCGTCGCGAATGTGTCCGAGGTCGGCGAGCTGATCGCCGGGCGCGAACGCGAGCTCGCCGAAGCCTTCTGGGCGCATTTCGCCGAGCGCAATCCGATCGTCAAACAGATGAACGATCAGGACCGCGAAAAGTCGCTGCGCTTCTCGACCGAATATATCGAAGCCAAATTCAATCATCCCGGCCAGCAATATTGGGTCGACATCGCCTGCAAGAATATCGAGCGGACGATGGCGGCCGGGATCGAGCCGAGCCAGCTCTTCGCATCGGTCAATTTCGCCAACCGCCAGGTCATCGAAATCGTCCATCAAAAGATCGGCCGCGACCGCGAACGCGGGTTGCGGCTGATGCAGGCGATTTCGACGCTGTCGGTGCTCGAAACCGATATCGAGGCCTCGTTCGTCAACGCGATCATCCGCGACAAGCGCGACGAGGAGCGCCAGGGCTATTCGAAGCTGTTCCGCGAGATGATCGAATCGACGGTCAAGCAGGCCACCGACCAGAGCCATTCGGTCAACGCCAACGCGACCGATGCCTCGCAATCGGCACGCGGCATGCTCGGCAAGGCCTCCGAGGTCGCCGCCGCGGCCGAACAGTCGGCGGTGGCGATGCGCGAGGCCGCGCAGACCGCGGCCGGGTTGATCCGGGCGATCGAGGAAGCGCGCAGCGAGGTCGAGGTGTCGGCCGAAGTCGCCGAGCGCGCGGCGCATCAATCCGAAGAGGCGGTGAAGGTCAGCGAAGCTTTGTCCGAACATACCGTCTCGATCGAATCGATCCTCGGGCTGATCCGCGAGATCGCCGGGCAGACCAACCTGCTGGCACTCAATGCGACGATCGAGGCGGCGCGCGCCGGCGATGCCGGCCGCGGCTTCGCGGTGGTCGCGCAGGAAGTGAAGAGCCTCGCCAACCAGACCGCCCAGGCGACCGACGACATCGCCCGGAAGATCGCCGCGATCCAGGCGGCGACCGGCCAGACGGTCGAATCGAACCAGTCGATCCACTCGATCGTCGGCGAAGTGCAATCCTCGGCCGAACGCATCCGCAAGGCGATGGAAACGCAGGCCCAGACGGTGACGATGATCACCGCCGCGGTCGACGAAACCGCGCTTGCCGCGGATTCGATGTCGGGCACGATCGCCGCGATCCGCGAGGATACCGAGAGCGTCGCCACCGATATCGACAAGGTGACCGCCGGCTTCCGCGAGGTCGACGAGCATTTGAACAAGCTCGACGGCGCGGCCGCCGAATTCGTCCAGCGCTTCGCCGCCAGCTAGCGCCTACCGAGTTCGTATTTCCGCGAAGGCGGGAATCCATGGCGCCGCCATCCCGGTGGATTCCCGCCTTCGCGGGAATGACGGCAATTTCAATGTCTGACGCGTAGATGCCGGCATCTTCGAGGCTTCGGATATCGAGCAGGATGACGCGGCCTGGCGCGCCGATTTCGAACGCACCTTGCAGGTCAACCTGACCGCCTCGGCCGAACTCTGCCGCCTCGCCGTCCGCCATTTCCGCGAGCATCGCGGCGGGGCAACCCCGCAAAGTAATACTTTGGGGGGACCCCGCGGCGGCCGGATCGTCAATATCGCCAGCCGGGCCGCCTATCGCGGCGACAGCCCACACCACTGGCATTATGCGGCGTCGAAGGGCGGGATGGTGGCGATGACCAAGACCATCGCGCGCGGCTATGCGGGCGAGGGCATCCTCGCCTTCGCGATCTGCCCGGGCTTCGTGATGACCGGCATGGCCGAGGATTATCTTGAAAGCCGCGGCGGGCCCGAATTGCTCAAGGACATCCCGCTCGGCCGCGTGGCGAGCCCCGAAGAGATCGCCGAGACGATCCGCTTCTGCGCGCTCGATGCGCCGCCTTCGATGACCGGCGCGGTGCTCGATGTGAACGGGGCGAGCTTTGTGCGCTGATCTTCTCTTCCGTTCGCCCTGAGCCTGTCGAAGGGCTGTCCTTCTTCGCGCGATCAGAAAGTGAAGGAGAGGCCTTCGACAAGCTCAGCCCGAACGGAATATAGGTTCACCCGCTTTCGCGGGAATGACGAGAGAGAAATGACCAGCTGGAAACTCACCCTTCCCTGCACGCAGGCGGAAGCCGAGGCGTTGGCGGGCAATATCGCGCCGCTCGCCGATCTCGATCCGCCGCCGGCGCTGATGACCAGCGAGATCGACGAAGAGCGGCCCGAGGATTGGCGGCTCGACGCCTATTTCGAGGACAAGCCCGACAAGGCCTCGATCGCGCTGCTCCGCTCGCTATTGCCGAGCGCCGCCGATGCCGAGGCGAAGCTGGAAAGGCTCGAGGATCGCGACTGGGTGGCGATGAGCCAGCAGGGTATCGAGCCGATCCGCGAGGGGCGCTTTTATGTCCATACGCCGTCTTTCCGCGGCACCGAGCCGGATCGGGCAATCGCCCTCGAAATCGATGCGAGCCGCGCCTTCGGCACCGGCCGGCATGAAACGACGGCGGGCTGCCTGGCGATGCTCGATCGGCTCAAATCGAGCGGCCGGCGCTTCGTCAATATCGCCGATATCGGCACCGGCACCGGGCTGCTCGCTTTCGCGGCGCTGGCGCTGTGGCCGCGCGCGAAAGTCATCGCCTCCGATATCGATCCGCTGGCGATCGAGATCGCCGGCGAGAATGCCGCGGTGAATGGTATCCGGCTGGGCTGGGGAGACGGCCGGGTCGCGCTCGTCACCGCGTCGGGCTTCGCCGACCGGCGGCTCAAGCGCCGCGCGCCCTACGATCTGATCATCGCCAACATCCTGGCCGGGCCGCTGATCGCGCTGGCGCCGGCCTTTGCCCATGCGCTGGCGCCGGGCGGGACGCTGATCCTTTCCGGATTGTTGACCAGCCAGGCGGACGAGGTGACCGGCGCCTGTCGCCGCCATCGGCTGCGGCTCGCGGCGCGCGAGGAGCGCGGCCAGTGGACGATCCTCAGGCTTGTGAAGCGGGCGCCTTCTCGCGCGCGTAGGCCTGCGTCCCGCGCGTGATCACCTCGTCGCCATCGATGATGTCGTCGACGGCGAGGTCGGAGGAATCCTCGAGCTCGTCATATATCGGCGCGAAATCCTGGCCGGCGGTCTGTTCGAGCAGGTCCTCGAGACTTTGAATCACGAAATAGACCTGCTGATAATCGTCGATCCGGTAATTGGTCCGCATGACGCGCTTCAAATCGAAGCGGATCCGGTTGGGGCTCGGATCGTCGAGCGCGAAAACGCTCTCGCCATGGCTCGAGACTATGCCCGAGCCGTAGATGCGCATGCCGTCGGCCTCCTCGATCAGCCCGAATTCGACTGTGTACCAATAGAGCCGGGCGAGATGATCGAGGCTGTCGAATTCGAGCGCCCGGAGCCCGCCCTTGCCATAGGCCTCCATATAATCGCCGAAGACCGGGTTGGCGAGCATCGGCACATGGCCGAAGACATCGTGGAAGACGTCGGGTTCCTGGAGATAATCGAGCTGATCGCGGCGGCGGATGAAATTGCCGGCGACGAAGCGGCGGTTGGCGAGGTGATCGAAGAAGACATCGTCGGGAACGAGCCCCGGCACGGCGACCACCTGCCAGCCGGTTTCCTTCATCAGCCGCTCGGACAATTCCTCGAAATCGGGGATGCCGGGCTTGGAGAGCTTGAGCAGGTCGACGCCGTCGAGAAAGGCCTGGCTCGCCCGGCCCGGCAGCTGCTTGACCTGTCGTTCGAACAATATGTCCCAGGTCTCGTGTTCTTCGGGTGTATAAGCGCCCCAATCCTGCGGGATCGTCCAGTCTTCGTTGGCGCCCTCGGGCGGATGCTCGAGCACATGGGTGTCTGCATTCATGCTTTCCCATATAGCATGGAATTCTGCGCGCACGAATCGGCGACGGGGTAAAGCGGATGGGAAAGGCGATAAGCGGCTCGATACGCTGGCTTTTGCGGCTTTTCGGCCTGGTCGGCGTGTTGATCGCCGTCTATCTGCTCACGCCGAGCTGGGCCGATCTGAAACCCGATATCGCGCTGCTGGCGCTTATCGGCAGCGAGGCGAGCCTCCTTCACGTCGATCATGTCGGACCGCCGAGACCGGATAAGGATACGCGCGCGCTCACCGTCACGCCCGACGAATATCGCGCCATCGCCGAAGCGATCCGGGCCGACTTCGCGCTGAGCGACGGCGGCGAACCGCAACCGGTCCGCGGCTACGGGTCGCGCGACATCTTCTACGAGGCCGAGGGCCGCTACACGGCATTCCGCACCTGCAACGAATGGACGGGATCTATTCTGCGCGATGCCGGCGTCCGGGTCGGCGTCTGGACGCCCTTCAGCGCCAGCGTGATGCGCTGGTTCTGACGAGAAGAATGCGGCACCTACTGCCGCTCATCCTCGTCACCCCAGCGAAGGCTGGGGTCTATCCCGGCTGTCGTAACGCGCTTCGGAAACCGGGATAGATTCCAGCCTTCGCTGGAATGACGCCGGACTCGGACCATCACCCCGCCCCCGCGACGATCTCGGCCCAGCCCGCCTCGTCGATGACCTCGATGCCGAGCTCCTCGGCCTTTTTTAGCTTCGAGCCGGCGCCCGGGCCGGCGACGAGAAGGTCGGTGCTCGCGCTGACCGAACCGGTCGCCTTGGCGCCGAGCCGCTCGGCCTGCGCCTTGGCCTCGTCGCGGCTCATGGTTTCGAGCTTGCCGGTGAAGACGATGGTCTTGCCCGAAACCGGGCTCTCGACGGTTTCGACCGCGAAGGGCTCCGGATCGAGTTCGGAGAGCAGATCGTCCCAGACCTCCCGGTTATGCGGCTCGTGGAAGAAATCGGTGAGCGCCTCGACGACGGTCGGGCCGACGCCCGATATTCCGAGCGACTGGGCAATCTCGGCGAGCCCCTTGCGCAGCGCCTTGTCGCCAGCTTCGTCGCCTTCCTCCTTGCGGAGTTTTTCCGCCTGCTCTGCGATCTCTTCGCGCTGCGCCTGCAGCTCTTCGACGCCCTTCCGGAAATGCCCCGGAGTGCCGAAATGTCTGGCGAGATCGCGCGCCGTGACGTCGCCGATATGGCGGATGCCGAGGCCGAACAGGAAGCGGTCGAAAGTCTGCTTCCGCCGCAGCTCAATCGCCTCTAGCAGATTGCCGACCGAGGTCTCCTCCCAGCCCTTACGTTCGAGCAGTTCCTCGCGATGGTCCTTGAGCCGGAAGGTGTCGGCCGGACTTTCGAGCCAACCGAGATCGTAAAATTCGCGGATCGATTTTTCGCCGAGCCCGTCGATATCCATCGCCCCGCGGCTGACGAAGTGGATCAGCCGCTGGAGCCGCTGCGCCGGGCAGATCAGCCCGCCCGTGCAGCGGACATCGACCTCGCCCTCCTCGGCGACGGCCTCGGAGCCGCAGCGCGGGCATTCATCGGGGAACCTGTAGGCCTTGCGCTTCTCGCCGCGCGTCAGATTCTCGACGACCTGCGGGATCACATCGCCGGCGCGCTGGATGCGGATGCGGTCGCCGATCCTGAGCCCCAGCCGCTCGATCTCGTCGCGATTGTGCAAGGTCACATTCTGGACGACGACGCCGCCGACGGTCACCGGCTTCAACCGCCCGACCGGCGTCAGCTTGCCCGTCCGGCCGACCTGGATGTCGATATCCTCGAGCGTCGTCTCGGCCTGTTCGGCGGGGAATTTATGCGCGATCGCCCAGCGCGGCGCCTTGGCGACGAAGCCCAGCCGCTCCTGCCAATCGAGCCGGTCGAGTTTGTAGACGACGCCGTCGATATCATAGCCGAGATCGGCGCGGAGCTTCTCGATCGCGCGATAATGGTCGAGCATCGCCTCGAGCCCGTCGACCCGCGTCAGATGTTCGGAAACCGGGAAGCCCCAGCTTTCGATCACCCGCATGACCTCCATCTGCGTCTCGCCGGGCAGGTCGCTGACCTCGCTCCAGCCATGGGCGAGGAAGCTCAGCGAGCGGCTTCTCGTCACCTCGGCATCGATCTGGCGCAGCGATCCGGCGGCGGCGTTGCGCGGATTGGCATAGACCTTGCCGCCCGCTTCGGCCTGGCG
>JAIVHR010000260.1 GCA_020200935.1 Sphingomonadales bacterium | reverse complement strand
ACGTATATCCTTCTGGTTCCAGCATCAGTGGATTTATCCGCCGAGAAATCCCGCCTCAGCAAATCCCTCGAAGCCGCCGAAAAGGAGGCCGCCTCGCTCGACAAGCGGCTGTCCAACCCGCAATTCCGCGAAAAGGCGAAGCCCGAGGCGGTCGAGAAGGCGAAGGCCGACCATGCCGAAAAGACCGCCGAGGCGGAGCGTTTGCGGGCGGCGCTCGCGCGGCTGGGTTAGTCGTCACTCCAGCGAAGGCTGGAGTCTATCCCGAGTTTCAGCTGCGCAGTCGGCAAGCCGGGATAGACCCCAGCCTTCGCTGGGGTGACGGACGGGAATTTCGTCAGTAGACCGACCCCATGACCCACGCCTCCTACCCCGCATTGCGCATGCGCCGCGCCCGCGCCACCGCCTGGTCGCGGGCGATGGTGGCCGAGAGCCGGCTGCATCCGTCCGATCTGATCTGGCCGCTGTTCGTCTGCGAGGGCGACGAGGCGCAGCCGATCGCGACCATGCCCGGGGTCTCGCGCTGGCCGGTCGAGCGGATCGCCGAACGCGCCGTCGAAGCGCGCGATGCGGGGATTCCCTGCGTCGGTCTGTTCCCGAACACGCCGCCCGATCTGCGCTGCGACCGGGGCGAGGAGGCGCTCAACCCGGACAATCTGATCTGCCGGGCGATCGGCGCGATCAAGGATGCGCTCGGCGACGAGATCGGCATCCTCACCGATGTCGCGCTCGATCCCTATACCAGCCACGGCCAGGACGGGCTTCTCGATGCGGACGGCACGGTGCGCAATGACGACACCGTCTCGATGCTCGCCGAACAGGCGCTCAACCAGGCCGCCGCCGGCGCCGATATCATCGCCCCGTCGGACATGATGGACGGTAGGGTCGGCGCGATCCGCCATGCGCTCGAGGATGACGGATATTCGAACGTCCAGATCATGGCCTATGCGGCCAAATATGCGAGCGCCTTTTACGGGCCGTTCCGCGACGCGATCGGCTCGCGCGGGCTCTTGAAGGGCGACAAGCGCGGCTACCAGATGGATCCGGCCAATGCCGAGGAGGCGCTGCGCGAGGTCGCGCTCGATCTCGCCGAGGGCGCCGACAGCGTGATGGTCAAGCCCGGCCTCGCCTATCTCGATGTGGTGGCCAAGGTGAAGGCGCGTTTCGAGGTGCCGGTCTTCGCCTATCAGGTGTCGGGCGAGTACGCGATGATCGAGGCCGCGGCGGCGGCCGGGGCGGGGGACCGCGATGCGCTGATCCTCGAGACTTTGCTCGCCTTCAAGCGCGCCGGGGCGAGCGGCG
Organism: Sphingomonadales bacterium; assembly: GCA_020200935.1. Classification (GTDB taxonomy): domain Bacteria; phylum Pseudomonadota; class Alphaproteobacteria; order Sphingomonadales; family Sphingomonadaceae; genus Parasphingopyxis. Next base: position 2,818 of record JAIVHR010000260.1, on the reverse strand, counting down.
TACTGACCTACCACGCGCTCGACGCGGCGCGGCTGATCGGCAGTTGAGATGATCGAGGGCGGCAGGCGATTGGCCCTCTCCCATGGGGAGAGGGTTGGGTGAGGGGTTCGGACATACCGGTATGGGCGGAACCCCTCATCCAACTCCGCCTAAATTCCCCCGGAACAAGTCCGGGGTCATCAAGGCTGCGTAATCCTTCTCCCCATGGGAGAAGGTTTGGATCGCGTCATGGCTGACCGGCATCCCCACCTGCGCCGCGATATCGGCCTTGTCGGCACCGCTTTCGTCGCGCTCAACGGCATCATCGGCGCGGGGATCTTCGCGCTGCCGGGGCTGCTCGACGCGGCGGTCGGCGATTTCGCGCCGTGGCTGATCCTGATCTTCGGCGCGCTGGTCGGCACGATCGTCGTCTGCTTCGCCGATCTCGCCCGCTATTTCGACCGCTCGGGCGGCGCGCAGCTCTATGCCGAAGCCGCCTTCGGGCCGCTGGTCGGCTTCCAGACCGGCTGGCTGCTCTATCTCTCGCGCGCCGCGGCACTCGGCGCCAACAGCACCGTGCTCGTCGCCTATGCGGCGGCGCTGTGGCCGGCGCTCGCCGGGCCGCTGGCGACCCCGTTGGCGATCCTTGTCGTCATCGGCGGTTTCACCGCGATCAACATCATCGGCGTGCGCCGCGCGATCGAGGCCCTGTCGGGGCTGACATTGCTCAAGCTGGCGCCGCTGCTGCTGCTCGCCGGCTGGGGCCTTATCGAGACCGTGCCGCCACCGGTCGCGACGCTGCCCGAATTTTCCGCCATCGAGGGCATCGCGCTGGTCGCGCTCTATGCCTTTGTCGGCTTCGAGGGCGCCAACGTCCCGGCCGGCGAGATGCGCGAGCCGCGCCGCACCCTTCCGCGCGCGATGATGGCGACGATCATCGGCGCGACATTGCTCTATTTCGCCATCCAGTGGGTCTACACCCACAGCGCCGCCGGGCTGACCGAGACCGAGACGCCGCTCGTCGCATTGGGCGAATATCTGGCCGGGCCGGTCGGCGCGGTGGTCATCGGGCTCGCCGCGATATTCTCGATCGCCGGCAACATCATGGGATCGGTCGTCTCGGCGCCGCGCATGACTTTCGGATTGGCCGAGGACGGGCTGCTGCCGGGCTGGTTCGCGCATGTCTCGGCGCGCTTCGGGACGCCAGACCGATCGATCCTGTTCTATGGCGCGCTCGGCCTGACGATCGCGCTGTCGGGCACCTTCGTGCTGCTCGCCATCGTCAGCTCGCTGTCGCCGCGCCCTTTCACCGGATGGGCCGCGATCCCGAGGTGATGCGCTGGCTCGGCGCGCTGCAGAGCCGCGCGGAGTCCGACGCCATGATCGACCGCTGCATCGCCTGCGACGAGGAGCATGGCCATTGCTTCTGGGCGCTCGAACGCAAGAGCGACGGCGCGTTGCTCGGCTTTTGCGGCATCAAGCGGGTCAAGGATGACGGCATCGAGCCCGATCCCGGCACCCCCGAGATCGGCTGGCGGCTGCGAAGCGATGCCTGGGGGAAGGGCTATGCGAAGGAAGCGGCGGTCGCCTCGATGGATTATGCTTTCGACCGGACCGGCGCGGATTTCGTCACCGCCTTCACCGTGCCCGGCAACAGCGCCTCATGGGGGCTGATGGAACGGCTCGGCATGACGCGGCGCGCGGATCTCGATTATTGGAACCCCGAATGGAGCCCGAAGCTCGGCAAGGGCATCGTCTACCGGATCACGCCGGCCGAGTGGACCCGGAAACGCAAGGAGCTCGACTGACCAGATCGAATTTTTTCTTGTCACCCCAGCGCAGGCTGGGGTCTATCCCAGCTTCGCGAATCGCAACACCGAGGGGCGGGATAGATTGATCTTCGATCAGCTTCGCTTCCCAGCCTTCGCTGGAATGACGATGCAACCTGTCCGAAAGGCTGTGCAGGAACAATGTCAGGAGCAACCGCCATGAAGGACGTCACCATCATCCCCTTCAACGGCAGGCAACCGCAAATCCACGAGAGCGCCTTCGTCGCGCCGGGCTGCCGGCTGATCGGCGACGTGCGGATCGGCGAGGGGGCCAGCGTCTGGTATAATTGCGTCCTGCGCGCCGACGTGAACTATATCGAAATCGGCGCGCGATCGAACATCCAGGACGGCTCGGTCATCCATTGCGACGAGGATCACGGCGATATCCGCCCCGGCTGGCCGACGATCATCGGCGAGGACGTGCTGATCGGCCATATGGCGATGATCCACGGCGCGACCCTCCATCCCAAAAGCTTCGTCGGGCTCGGCGCGATCGTCATGGATGGCTGCGAGATCGAGAGCGGCGGGATGATCGCGGCGGGCGGCATGCTGACGCCGAAGAAGATCATCCGGGCGGGAGAAATGTGGGGCGGGCGTCCGGCGAAGAAGATGCGCGACCTGACCGACCAGCAGCAGGCGATGAACCTGCTCGGCGTCGGTCACTATGTCGAAAATGCGAAGGCGCACAAGGCGGCGGTCAACGGGGATTGAGCGCCGCCTGAAGCCTGGCAAAACGCTGCGTCTGGGCGTCGTAAAGTCCGCTCACTTGCTCGCGTGCCGCCGCCAGCTTCGCGCTTTCGGCGGGCGCGCCGGCGATCGCCTGCTCGGCGAAGATCGCGTCGAGCGCGCCGAGCGCGGTGACGGTCGGGCTGCGCGCGGCGTCGAGCGCCGAGAGTTCGACCTGCGCGACGATCCAGGCTTCGCTCTCGGCCGGGCTGCCCCCGGCCCGGCCGACGGCGCGTTCGGTGACGGGCGCGATCGCCGCGAAGCGCGCTTCCCCGGCCTCGGCC
>JAIVHR010000163.1 GCA_020200935.1 Sphingomonadales bacterium | reverse complement strand
GCGCAGATCCGGATCGGCATCCATTCGGGGCCGGTGGTCGGCGGCGTCGTCGGTTCGAGCCGGCTGGCATACGATTATTGGGGCGACACGATGAATATCGCCAGCCGGCTCGAAGGCATCGCCCATCCCGGCGGCATCGCCGTATCGGCCGCCACCTATTACCAGACCCGCGCCGGCGAGGAATTCCACCCGCCCGAGACGATCACGCTCAAGGGGGTGGGGGAGACCGAGGTCTATCGGTTGAAGCTGTAATGGATTTCGCCCCTCCCTTTTAAGGGAGGGGAGGGGGTTGGTGACGGAGAAGCCGGTTCGATGCCGGCTTCGGAGTTCGCTTCCGAAGAGCCGGCACTTCCGAAGAGCCGGCAAGGGCATCGAGCCCTTGCCGCCTCTTGCCCCACCCCTACCCCTCCCCTGAAGGGGAGGGGGAAACTGGGATGTATCGGTAAAAGATCCTCTTTGCCGCGAAGCGGTGGGGAGGGGGACCACGAAGTGGTGGAGGGGCGCGAGGCGAAGCCGAGCTCCTCCCGCTTCCAAGCACCAATTCGATAGTTCGTCGCGATTGCCCCTCCACCGGCTTCGCCGGTCCCCCTCCCCATTTGCTGCGCAAACGGGGAGGATTCAGTATTCTGCCAGCTCCACCATCAGCTTGCGATAGCCGTGGACGAAGCAGGAGCCGACGCGGACCGGCTCCTCGCGCACATTCACCCGCAGCCGCCGCGCGGCCATCTCCTCGAGCAGGATGCGCAGTTGCAATTCGGCGAGGCGGGCGCCGACGCAGCGGTGGATGCCGTAGCCGAAGGCGAGGTGGCGGCGGGCATTGTCGCGGTCGACGACGATCCGGTCGGGTTCGGTAAACACGCTCTCGTCGCGGTTGGCCGAGATGTACCAGAGCAGCATCGTGTCGCCCTTGCGGATCGAATGGCCGAACAATTCGTGATCCTTGACCGCGGTGCGGCGCATATGGGCGAGCGGGGTCTGCCAGCGGATGATTTCCTGGACCGCGTTGGGGATCAGATCGGGGTTCGCTTCGAGCTTCGCGCGTTCGTCGGGGAATTGCTCGAGCCCCCAGGCATAGGCCGACATCGAATTGCGCGTCGTATCGTTGCCGCCGATGATCAGCAGGGTCAGATTGCCGATGAACATGTAGCGATCCATGTTCGACATCGAGTCCGAGTGGATCATCCGCGACAAGAGGTCGGGCGCCTCGGGCCGGCCGGCGCGTTCCTCCCACAGCGCCGTGAAATACGCCGCCATCTCGCGCAGATGATCGCGGCGCTCATAGGCGCGTTCGGGATTGCCGACGATATCGGCGTCGCTCGCCCAGTCCGACCATTCGGTCAGCTTGCGGCGGTCCGCCCAGGGAAAATCGAACAGGATCGCCAGCATTTGGGTGGTCAGCTCGATCGAGACCCGGTCGACCCAATCGAACGCCTCGCCGCGCGGCAGGGAATCGAGGATTTCGCCGGTGCGGCGGCGGACGTCTGTGCTCAGCCGTTCCATCTCGCTCGGCGCGAAGGCCGGCGAGACGACGCGGCGCTGGGCGGTGTGCTCGGGCCGGTCCATGGCGATGAAGCTCGGCGTGCGGCGCTGCAGATCCTCGGGCATATTCTCCATATTGCCGAAGATGGTGATGCCGCCATATTCGGTCGCCGAGCTGTAGATGTCGGGCAGTGCCTCGACATGCTGGATCGGCTTCAATGTCGTGACGTTGACATAATCGCCGAAGGCCGAGCCGGTGATCCGGTTGATCGGCGCCGTCGCGCGCATCTCGGCGAAGATCGGCTGCCAGCGATCCTCGGCATAGATCGCCGGATCGGTGACGTCCCAAAGATGCGGCGCGGCATGGGTGACGGTCTCTATTGTTTCGTCGGCCGCTGCGGTTGTCGCCATCGCCTGCTCCCCCTCGGGCGCGAGTGTCCGCTGGGGGAGGGGGAGAGTCAATCTAGCCGTGGACGAAGCAGGCCGGGACGCGGACCGGTTCGGCGCGGACATTGGCGCGCAGCCGGCGCTTGGCCATTTCCTCGAGCAGGATGCGCACCTGCAATTCGGCGAGCCGGGCGCCGACGCAGCGATGGATGCCGTAGCCGAAGGCGAGATGGCGGCGGGCATTCTCGCGATCGACCATCAGCCGGTCGGGATCCTCGAAGACGCTCTCGTCGCGGTTGGCCGAGATATACCAGAGGGCGAGCTTCTCGCCTTCGGGGATGTGATGGCCGAACAGCTCGGTATCCTGCGTCGTCGTCCGCTTCATATGGGCGAGCGGCGTCTGCCAGCGGATGATCTCCTGGACGGCGTTGGGGATCAGCTCGGGGTTCGCCTCGAGCTTCTCGCGCTCGTCGGGGAATTGGTCGAGCCCGTAGGCATAGCCCGACATGGTGTTGCGCGTCGTGTCGTTGCCGCCGACGATCAGCAGGATCAGGTTGCCCATGAAGGTGCCCGGATCCATGTTGCGCATGTCCGAATGGATCATGCGGCTCAAGAGGTCGGGCGCCTCGCCGGCTTCGAGCCGCTCGTCCCAGAGCGCTTTGAAATAGCCGGCCATCTCGTACATTTTCTCGAGCCGCTTTTCGCGCATCTCGTCGCTCTTCATCAGCTCGACATTGCCGGCCCAGTCCGACCATTCGGTCAGCTTGCGGCGGTCTTCCCAGGGGAAGTCGAACAGGATGGCGAGCATCCCGGTGGTCAGCTCGATCGACACCTTGTCGACCCAGTCGAAGCTCTTGCCGACCGGCAGGCTGTCGAGCACTTGCTCGGTGTTGCCGCGCACCGTCGCGGTCAGCCGCTCCATTTCGCTCGGCGCGAAGGCCGGGGCGACGACCCGGCGCTGATCGGTATGTTTGGGCCGGTCCATGGCGATGAACATCGGCATCGGCACGCGGTCTTCGTCGGGGATGTCCTGGACATTCTTGGCGACCAAGGTGATGCCGAGCTTCTCCGAGCTGAAGATCTCGGGCAGCGCCTCGACATGCTGGATCGGCTTGAGCGTGGAGATGCTCCAAAAATCGCCATAGTCGGTATCGACGATCTTGTGGATCGGCGCGTGCTTGCGCATTTCGGCGAAGATCGGCTGCCAGCGGTCCTCGGCATAGATTTCGGGCCGGCTGACATCCCAGTCATGCGGCGCCTCGATGACCGGCGCTGCCGATGCATGGGCCGGTGCATGATCGATTTCCCTCGCGGCCGTGGCCATCTCGTCTTCCCCAACTGAAACATGACCCGATCCCGGTGCGAACCGGGCAGGCCGTTATTTATGCGGATAAATCGTCAATATTTGCTCAACGTTACGGGAAGCTTCCTGAATCCGTGCACGAAACACTGGGCGACGCGCACAGGATCGCCGGTGACATTGACCCGGATGCGCCGCGCGGCCATCTCCTCGAGCAACAGCCGGAGCTGCAACTCGGCGAGCCGGGCGCCGACGCAGCGATGGATTCCCCAGCCGAATGCCAGGTGCCGCCCCGGCTTTTCGCGGTCGAGGATGATGTCGTCGGGGCGCTCGAACATTTCCTCGTCGCGATTGGCCGAGATGTACCAGAGGATGACCTTCTCGCCCTCGGGAATGCGGTGGCCCATCAGCTCGGTATCCTGCGTCGTCGTGCGCCGCATATGGGCGAGCGGCGTCTGCCAGCGCAGCAGCTCCTGCACGGCACCGGGGATCAGCTCGGGATTCTTCTCGAGCTTCTCGCGTTCGCCGGGGAATTGATCGAGGCCGTAGGCGAAGCCCGACATCGAGTTGCGCGTCGTGTCGTTGCCGCCGACCACCAGCAGCATCAGATTGCCGAGAAAGGTCATCTCGTCCATCTCGCGCATTTCCGAATGGATCATCCGCGAGAGGAGATCGGGCGCTTCGTCGGCATCGAGCCGCTGGTCCCAGAGATTCTTGAAATAGGCGGCCATCTCGAACAATTTGGCCAATTGTTCGCGGGCGCGAGCCTCGTCGAGGCTGGCGGTGATGTCGCCCGCCCAGTCCGACCATTCGGTGAGCTTGCGCCGGTCCTCCCAGGGAAAATCGAACAGGATCGCCAGCATCTGCGTCGTCAGCTCGATCGACACCGTGTCGACCCAGTCGAATTCCTCGTCGAAGGGCAGGCTATCGAGAAGCTCGGCGGTGCGGCGGCGGATGTCGGTGCTCATCCGCTCCATCTCGCCCGGCGTGAAGGCCGGCGCGATGACGCGGCGCTGGGCGGTGTGTTCGGGCCGGTCCATGGCGATAAACATCGGCGCCTTGATCTTGATCTCCTCGGGCAGATCGTTGTCCTCGTTGACGATCGTGATGCCGCCCAGTTCGCCGCTCGAGGAATAGATGTCGGGCAGGGATTCGACCTGCTGGATCGCCTTGTAGCTGGTGACGTTCCAATAATCGGCATAATCGGAGCCGATCACCTTGTTGATCGGGGCCTTGGCGCGCATCTCCCGGAAGATCGGCTGCCAGCGATCCTCGGCATAGATTTCGGGGCGGCTGACGTCCCATTCATGCGGGGCATGGACGACGACCGTCTCGGTTGGCTCGGTATCGCGGGCGGCAGTGGCCATGGCTCAATCCTCTTTTCGAACTCTCATTCCGTCACCCCAGCGAAGGCTGGGGTCCATCCCGCATATCCAACCGCGCAACCGACACATGGGATGGATTGATCTTTCGATCAGCTTCGCTTCCCAGCCTTCGCTGGCATGACGCGTGAGATTTGATCCAGCTCATCAATATCTGCTCAACGTCACCGGCAGCTGCTTGAAGCCGTGGACGAAATTGGACAGCACGCGCACCGGCTCGCCGGTCACTTCGGGGCGCAGGCGCCGGGCGGCGAGTTCCTCGAACAGGATCTGCAGCTGCAACTCGGCGAGCCGGGCGCCGACGCAGCGATGGATGCCGTAGCCAAAGGCGAGCTGGCGGCGGGCATTCTCGCGATCGACGATCCATCTGTCGCCGTCGGGGAAGACCTCCTCGTCGCGGTTGGCCGACAGATACCAGAGCACGAGCTTGTCGCCCTTCTTGATCTCCTTGCCGAACAATTCGGCATCTTCCATCGCCGTGCGGCGCATGTGCGAGAGCGGGGTCTGCTTGCGGATCGTTTCGGACACGGCATTCCTGATCAGATCGGGATTGCCTTCGAGCTTTTCGCGCTCCTCGGGATATTGGGTCATGAAATGGACCGCGCCCGACATCGAATTGCGCGTCGTGTCGTTGCCGCCGACGATCAGCAAGGTGATGTTGCCGAGGAAATTGCGGTCGCTCATATCGCCCAGCGCCTCGGAATGCGCCATCATCGAGAGCAGGTCGGGGCCGGGTTCGCTCATCGCCTTGCGCTCGGCCCAGAGCTTCTGGAAATAGGTCGCCGCCTCCCACATGATCTCCCCGCGCTTGGGGCCGAGCTCGGGATCGAGCGCGGCGACGATGTCGCCCATCCAGTCCGACCAGTAGGTCAGCTTGCGGCGGTCCTCCCAGGGGAAATCGAACAGGATCGCCAGCATCTGCGTCGTCAGCTCGATCGACACCGTATCGACCCAGTCGAACTCCTCGCCGATCGGCAGCCGGTCGAGCACCTCGCCGGTGCGCCCGCGGATATTTTCGCTGAGCCGCGTCATCTCGCTCGGCGCGAAGGCCGGCGAGACGGTGCGGCGCTGGGCGGTGTGCTCGGGCCGGTCCATGCCGATGAACATCGGCAGCGCGATGGTCTCGTCGTCGGTCGAATCGAGGATCGTGAAGCCGCCATTATACCAGGCCGAGCTGTAGATATCGGGCAGCGATTCGACATGGACGATCGGCTTGTAGGTGGTCAGCGACCAGAAGGGGCCGTAGACGCTGTCCTTGCAATAATGGACCGGCTCCTCGCGGCGGAGCTTCTCGAACACCGGCTGCCAGCGATCGAGCGCATAGAGTTCGGGGCGCGAAACGTCGATTTGGTCGATCGGCGTGTCGGCGTCGGCGAGCGGCTTTTCGAGGCTCGACCGGTCGACGCCCTCGCGGAATTCGCGCGCCCAATCCTGCCGCATCTGTTCTTCGAGCGTCATCGGGCGTTCGTCGCCCGAGCCTGCTGACTCGGTCCGGCCTTCGGGCTGACTCGCCATATTCCCTCCTAAAGGTAGCAAATTGAGACTGACATAATTGACAGTGATGTCAATAGCGCCGGGCGATTGACTCGTCCCTCGCGCCCGTTCACGCGGCAGCTTTCTAACACCGGGAGGCGTTGCGATGAAGCTTTACAACTCGGTCGGACCCAATCCGCAGGTCGTCCGGACCTTCATGGCCGAGCGCGGCATCGCGTGCGAGACGGTGGAGGTCGATCTGATGGGCGGCGCCAACCGCTCCGGACCCTATCTGGCGACCAACCCGGCCGGCCAGCTGCCGGCGCTCGAGCTCGATGACGGCGGCGTCGTCACCGAGATCACCGCGATCTGCGAATATCTCGACGAGACGCAGCCCGGCGCGAGCCTGATCGGCGAAACGCCCGAGGAACGCGCGCAGACGCGGCGCTGGACGCGCTGGGTCGATCTCAACATTGTCGAGCCGATGGCCAACGGCTTCCGTTTTTCCGAGGGGATCGAGCTGTTCAGGGGCCGGACGCGCTGCCTCCCCGAGGCCGCCGAGGGCTTGAAGGCCTGCGCGCAGGACAAGCTCGCCTGGCTCGATGGACAGCTGGCCGACCGCGATTACATCGCCGGCGACCGTTTCACCCTCGCCGATATCGTGCTCTACAGCTTCCTCACCTTCGGCGAACGCGTCGGCCAGCCGCTCGACCGGAATCTGAAAAACGTGTCGGAGTGGTATGACCGGATCGGCCAGCGCGAGAGCGTGAAGGCTTAGACTCTGATCTCGTCACCCCAGCGGAGGCTGGGGTCTATCCCCGACACGCGAGCGCGAGACCGAAAGCCGGGATAGATTCCAGCCTTCGCTGGAATGACGATGTTTTCCTTCACCCTCCCCGCAGATACCGCCCCACGCGCCTGAACACCGACGGCCCCGATTTGAGCACGCCCTTGCGAAACCAGCGCGCGGCCAGCGCGATGGTGATCGTCACCCAGAGCAGCTGCCAGCCGATCGCCGCGCCGTGCACCCAGAGTTGCGGGTCGGTCGCGCCCTTGGCCGCCATCGCGAAGGGCGAGCTGAAGGGAAACAGTTCGGCTGTGTAGGCGAGGACGGTGCCCGGGCTGCCGGCGGCGGCCGAGGCGAGGCCGAACATGCCCATCTGGAAGAAGGTGATCGGCAGCGAGAGCATCTGGATCTCGCGCATCGAGCTCGCCTGCGCGCCGACGCCGAGGAACACCGCGCCCAGGAGGAAATAGCCCATCGCGAAATAGACGATGGCGAGCAGCAGGAACGGGCCGAGGCCGATCGCCGGATCGAGCGCGGTCAGGATCCGGCCGATATCGGGCGTCAGCACCAGCCCGATCGCGGCGAGCGTCCCCCAGAAGGCGATGAAGGCGATGGCGACGCCGAACAGCCCGAACAGCTTGCCGACGAAGACGGCTTCGAGCGGGACGGCGGCGGCGAGGATCTCGATCACCTTGTTGCCCTTCTCCTCGGCCAGCATCGAAACCGTCTGGCCGGCGAGCAGCAGGGTGAGGAGGAAGATCACGAACAAGGCGGTAAAGCCCATCGATTGCTGGCCGCTGATCGTCGCCGTTTCGCGTTCGAGCAGTTCGATTTCGGGGGCGGAGAGCGGGCGGTCGGCCGGGAGGCCGGCGGCGCCGTCGCGGCGCGCGGCATCGGCGATCAGCGCCAGATAGTCGGCGCGCGAGCCGGCAGTGGCGGTGCGCAGGATGCGGAGCGCCTCGGGCGGCCCGTAGAGCGCCGCCGAAACGTCGATATCCTCGGCCTCGAACAGGGCGCGGGCCTGGCTCTCGGGATCGGCTTCGGGCGCGCGCAGATCGAGCCGCGGCGGGCGGATCATCTCGGGAAAGGCGCCGCGCATCCGCCCGTCGGCGCCTTCGATCCGCGCCGCGAAATCGCCCTCGGCGATGACGACGATGCGTTCGGCCGCCTCGCCGCTCTCGGCGATCATCCGCGCGCCGGCGCCGCCGACCACCGCGAAGACCAGCATGAAGAGCGGCGCCAGGAGGAAGACGAGGAAGGCCGGCGTGGCGACGGTGGCGAGAAAGTCGCGCCGCGCGATGACCGCCGCCTGGGCGACGAAATGGCCGATCACGCCGCCGCCCCTTCTTCCATCTTCTCGACCGTCTCGGCGCCGACCAGGGCGACGAAGACATCGTGCAGGCTCGGCCGTTCGAGCGACAGGCCGGCGATCCCGTAGCCGCTGTCGAGCAGCCGGCCGAGCAGCGCCTCCATCCCGTCTTCGGGCACCGGGAAGCGCCATTCGCCCTTCTGCTCGACGGCTTCGGCGGGCAGCAGCGCGGCAAGCCCGTCGTCGCTGCGCCGCGGCGTATAATGCGCCTGCATCGGCAGCATCGCGCGCGCCTCGTCGACGCTGCCCTCATAACGGCGCTTGCCCTGGGCGATGATCGCCAGCCGGTCGCAGAGCCGCTCGGCATGCGCCATGACATGGGTCGAGAAGAGCACCGTCGCGCCGCGATCGCGCTCGGCGAGGATCAGTTCCTCGAGCCGCCCCTGATTGACCGGATCGAGGCCCGAGAAGGGCTCGTCGAGCACGATCAGGTCGGGCTTGTGGACGATCGATCCCAGCAGCTGGACGAGCTGCGCCATGCCTTTGGAAAGCTTGCCGATCTTCGTCCGCGGCGCCTCGGGCAGCCCGGCCTCGGCGAGCAGATCGTCGGCGCGCTCGCGCCCGGTCGCCCAGTCGAGGCCCCTGAGCGCGCCCATGAAGGCGATCGCCTCGCGCGCCTTCATCCCCGAATAGAGCCCACGCTCCTCGGGGAGATAGCCGACCTGATAGCTTTTCGATCGCGGCTGGTCCGACCCCATCAGCTGGCGCGTCCCAGCATCGGGCTCGATGATGCCGAGCAGCATCCGCAGCAAAGTCGTCTTGCCCGCGCCGTTGGGCCCGAGAATGCCGTAGATGCTGCCCGTCGGCACGAGAATGTCGACGCCGTCGACCGCGCGCTTGTCGCCGAACTGTTTGACCAGGCCGATGGCGTTGAGGGCGGGGACAATGAACACCGCCGCGATCAGGAACCGAGCGCTGGAGGAAGGCTTCGTTGCTTGCGGCATCGCGCCCGCCGATGCGGCGCCCGAGGCCGGCAAGCGCTTGACCCGCTGGCTCGAAGACGGCGCGCATGGCGAGATGATCTGGATGGAGAGCCGCGCGCATCATCGGGTGAGCCCCAGGGCGCTGTGGCCCGAGGTGCGTTCGGTGATCATGCTCGGCATGAGCTATGCGCCGGCCGAAGATCCGCTGCGGCTCGAGGAGCAGCGCGATGTCGGGCGCATCTCGGTCTATGCGCAGGGCAAGGATTATCACGATGTCGTCAAGAAGGCGCTCAAGCGGCTGGCGCGCTGGATCGTCGAAGCGGCCGACGGCGATCCGCGGGTCAAGGTCTTCGTCGACACCGCGCCGGTGATGGAAAAGCCGCTTGCCGAGGCGGCCGGCATCGGCTGGCAGGGCAAGCACACCAACCTGCTCTCGCGCGAGCAGGGCAACTGGCTGTTCCTCGGCGCGATCTACACGACGCTCGATCTCGCGCCCGACGCGCCGGGCGTCGATCGCTGCGGATCGTGCCGCGCCTGTCAGGATATCTGCCCGACCGATGCCTTTCCCGAGCCATACAGGCTCGATGCGCGGCGCTGCATTTCGTATCTCACCATCGAGCATAAGGGGCCGATCCCCGAGGAATTCCGCGAGGCGATCGGCAACCGCATCTATGGCTGTGACGATTGCCTGGCGATCTGCCCGTGGAACAAATTCGCCGAACAGGCGCAGGCCAACCGCCATTTCCTGCCGCGCGCCGAGCTCGCCGCGCCGCAACTCGCCGACCTGCTGGCGCTCGACGATGCGGGCTTCCGCGAGGTCTTCGCCGGTTCGCCGATCAAGCGGATCGGGCGGGATCGGATGGTGCGCAATTGCCTGATCGCGGCGGGGAATAGCGGGGATGCGGCGCTGAGTGAGCCAGTGGCGGCGCTGCTCGACGATCCGGATGATGTGGTGCGCGAAGCGGCGAGATGGGCGATAGGAAGGATAGCTGCGTCGATCGAATCTCATTCCTAATCTATTCAGTCAGGCGCGGTAAGGTCGAACCCGCAGTCCACGCACGCTTTGCGTGGCCAAGAAGCGTAATACCAAGAATGTTTGTACATTGAAGTGCCGCACTTCGGACAAACAAAATAGTTCATACTGATCACGCCCGAGGCGCCGCCGCCGCCCTCGGGATAGAGATAGGCGTCGAGCACGCAGCTACCGTCGGTGAATTGCAGCTTGCGCGCGCCGGGTTCGCGGAAATCCTGCGCCGGCTCGCCGAACATCTGCGTCAATCCGGCGGCGGTCGCGCCGAGCACGGCTTCGAGGCCGGTCGTCGTCATCAGCGTCGGGCTCGTCGCCGGCAGGCCCTGCGGCGCGGTCGCCGCGCAGGCGGACACCCCCAGGGCGGCGCCGATCGTCAGGATTTTACGCATGCGGTCTGTCTCCTCGATGCAGCATATGCGCGGCCATCGCGGCGCTCAATATCGGCGCCAGCAGATTTGCGACGGGCAGCAGGAAGAGACCGGCGGATACCCCGCCGAGCTGCAGCCGCCGCCAGCGGGTGCGCTTGAGCCAGGCCGGCCGCTCGGCTTCGGCCACGTGGCGCATCGCGACGAGATCGGCGAGGTCGCGGGCGAGCAGCAGCGCATTGACCGCGAAGACCGCGATCACCGTGCCGATGCCGGTGACGAAGAGCAGCAGATAGAGCGGCAGCGCGACGAGGTTCCAGCCGATCGCCCGGCCGAAGGAGCCGAGCGCGACGCGGACCTGCTCGCCGGCTCCGGCGCGGACGGCGCGGGCATGCCGATCGGGATAATGCTTCGCCTCGACCGCCTCGACGATCTCCTCGGTGAACAGCCCGATCACCGCCATCGCTATCGCCCGGAACAGCAGCCAGCCGCCGAGCACGGTCAGCAGGATCGCGCCGAACGCGGCGAACATCCCGCCATCGCCCCACCCCGCCCAGCCGATCAGCCAGGCGAGGGCGAAATAGAGCAGCAGCCCGAGGCCGACAAAGATCAGCGCGGTCAGCCCGAGCGACTTGGCGAGAACCTTGAGGAACACCGGATCGGAGAGCTGTCCGAAGGAGAGGGCGAGCGCGCGGAACATCGGGAGGATGGATGGAGCGGCGGCGGGATCACGTCAATCACCCCATTGCGTGGCGCGAACAGGCCGACTAGGCACCCACCGCATGTCGTCACCCTGGACTTGATCCGGGGTCCAGTGCAGCAGACGCCATGCTTGCGGCTCTGGATGCCGGATCAAGTCCGGCATGACGTATCGCCTTGAGCCACCCTTGATTCTGCAGCCACCGGAGCCCGCCCCATGACCCAGCCCACCCTCGACGTGGTCGCCATCGGCAATGCCATCGTCGATGTCATCGCCCATGCCGACGACGCCTTCATCGCCGAGGAAGGCCTCACCAAGGGCGCGATGCAGCTGCTTTTCACGACCGAGGAGGCCGAGGCGCTCTATGCGAAGATGGGCCAGGCGGTCGAGACCAGCGGCGGATCGGCGGCCAACACGATCGCCGGCATGGCGGCGCTCGGCGGCAAGACCGGCTTTATCGGCCAGGTCGCCGACGACCAGCTCGGCGAAGTCTTCGAGCACGATATCCGGGCATTGGGCGTCACCTTCGCGACAGAGAAGCGAGAGGGCGAGCCGCCGACCGCGCGCTGCCTGATCCTCGTCACCCCCGACGGCGAGCGGACGATGAACACCTTTCTCGGCGCCTCGAGGATGAGATCAAATCCTTGCAGCAGACCGATGATTTCGACGAGGCCGTGGCGAAGACGGCCGGGAAAGTGCCGACTTTGGTCGTCACGCGCAGCGAGAAGGGCGCCATCGCGGTCAAGGATGGCGCGCGCAGCGAAGTCGCCGCCGAGCCGATCGACAAGCTCGTCGATGCGACCGGCGCCGGCGACCAGTTCGCCGCCGGATTCCTGCAGGGTATCGCCGAGGGGCGGTCGGTCGGGGATTGCCTGACGATGGGCGCAATCTGCGCCGCCGAGGTGATCCAGCATGTCGGCCCGCGGCCCGAGGCGGACCTCAAGGCGCGGATCGCCGAGAGGCTGGCCTAAAAAAGCCCCTCCCTTTCAAGGGAGGGGTTGGGGTGGGTGCAGAGCGAGCGGAAGCGAGCGTGAATCGCGCGATCCAGTTAATGGTGCGCTCGAAGAGCCGACAAGGGCATCGAGCCCTTGCCGCCTCTTGCCCCACCCAGTGTCGGGTGAACCTTGCCCCGCAAGGTTCAGAAATGTCCGGGGGACATTTCGACCCGACACTCCCTCCCCTGAAGGGGAGGGGGCCTCATTTATACCTACTCCGTCCCCGGGACCGGCGGTTCGAGATCCTCGATCTCGAGCTCGTGGACCTCGATCCGGCCCTTGCCGAGATGGCTCTTGCGGTAGCCGTAGAGGCCGTAGATGACGAGGCCGATCGCGGTCCAGATCGGCACCATCAGCATCGCCGCAGTCGGCAGGTTGAGGAACAGAAACAGGCAGCCGCCGATCGCCAGCGGGCCGACCAGCCACAGCGCCGGCACGCGGAAATGGCGTTGCCGCTCGGGATCGCGCCGCCTGAGCAGCATCACCGATATCGCCACCGCGGCGAAGGCGTAGAGCGTCCCTGCATTGGCGATGTCGGCGAGCCGGCCGACCGGGAAGAAGGCCGCGCCGAGGCCGACCGCGACCCCGGTGATCGCGGTGACGACATAGGGCGTCTTCCATTTGGGGTGCACCTTGGAGAGGAATTCGGGCAGCAGCCCGTCGCGGCTCATGACGAAGAAGATGCGCGTCTGGGCGAAGAGCAGCACCAGGATCACGCTCGGCAGAGCGACGAAGGCGGCGATGCCGAGCAGGTTGCCGACGCCCGAAAAGCCGATCTGGCGCAGCACATGGGCGAGCGCCTCGTTCGAACAGACCAGCGCCTCGGCATGTTGCGGCATCGCGCATTGCCGGGCGAGCTCTTCCGAGCCGGCCGGGAAGGGCACGCCGCCGGGGCCCATGATCGGCTGGCCGCCGATCGTGCCGATCGCGCCGGCGGCGACAAGGATGTAGAAGACGGTGCAGAAGAGCAGCGATCCGACCAGCCCGATCGGCACGTTCCTTTGCGGGTTCTTGGTCTCCTCGGCGGCGGTCGAGACCGCATCGAAGCCGACATAGGCGAAGAAGATCGTCGCCGCCGCGCCGACCGCGCCGAGCCCGGTGCCGAAGCCGCCGAACATGCCGGCAGGCAGGAACGGGTTGAAGCGCTCGAGCTCGATCGCCGGCAGGGTCAGCACGATGAAGGCGGTCAGCGCGGCCACCTTGATCGCGACGAGCACGGCGTTGACCTTGGCGCTTTCGCTGGTGCCGATCATCAGCAGCCAGGTGACGAGCAGCGCGATGACGAGCGCCGGGAGGTTGATCAACCCGCCCGGAGCGCCGCCCAGCGCTAGCGGCCCGGCGCTGAGCCAGGGCGGCAGACTTATGCCCAGAAACTGGTTCAATATCGTGCCGGTGAAATAGCCCGACCAGCCGACCGAGACGGCGCTGCCGGCGATCGCATATTCGAGCACCAGCGCCCAGCCGACCGTCCAGGCGAGGAATTCGCCCATCGTCGCATAGCTGTAGGTGTAGGCCGAGCCCGCGACCGGGATCATCGCCGCGATCTCGGCATAGCAGAGCGCGGCGACGATGCAGACCGCGCCGGCGATGATAAAGGCGAGCATCAGCCCCGGCCCGGCCTTCTGCGCGCCGGCCGCGGTCAGCACGAAGATGCCGGTGCCGATGATGCAGCCGATGCCGAACAGCATCAGCTGGATCGGCCCGAGGGTTCGATGGAGCGCTTTCTTCTCGGCGGTTGCGAGGATCGCGTCGAGCGGCTTGACCCGTCCGAAGATCATGGCGGCATGTCCGGGAGGCACAACTGGCGGCCGGGATGGCCGGGCGGCTCCGGGGGCGGAGATTTATCGGCTTTTCAGCGCCGCGCAATCGGGAAAATGCGTCAGCGTCGCCGGGGGGCCGCGCGGGCCATGATCGAGCCTATGAATTCGTCCTTGGCGGCGGTGTAGGCTTCGCGGTCGGTCGGGAAACGTGTCGCCGCGTCGCGCTTGAGCTGTTCATAGAGTCGGGCATCGGTCGGATGGCTGCGCAGCCAGTCGCGAAACGCCAGTCGGTCCCACATCTCGCCCGGACGTTCGCAGACATGGACATGATGGGTGCGGCCTCTGCCATGGGGCGGCATGCCCTTGACGAAGAACAGCCGGTCGCGCTTCGGATTGTCGGCCCAGAAGACATAGCCGAGAGGGGCAAGCCGACCCGGGAAGGCCGCACGCGCCGCGTCCAAGTCGGGGACGGCGAGAAGGATGTCGATAATCGGCTTGGCGGCGAGACCCGGGACGGCGGTGCTACCGAAATGCTCGATCGCCAGCCGCTCCTCGGGCGCGATCGCCGTTTCGAGCCGCGCACGTTCTTCTTCGAAGCGGCGCGGCCAGCGCGAGTCCGGCTCGACGATCGTTACATCGTCGGTCGGCATCGTTGCCTCAGCCGATCAGGCCGGGGAAAATTCCCAGGATCAGGATCAGCGAGACGGCGATCGGGCAGAGCCAGGCGATGAGGAAGCGCCAGATCAGATGCAGCCCGCCCGAGATGCCGTTCTCGGCGTCGGTCAGCTTGCGGTCGGCGATCCAGCCGATGAAGATCGCGGTCAGCAATCCCGACAGCGGCAGCAGGATCTTGCCGGTGATCGCATCGATCGAATCGAGAATGTCGAGCTCGGCGAAGGTCGGCCAGAAAGCGAGCGGCCGGACATGCGAGAGCACGTTGTAGCCGAGCGCCGAGAGCATGCCGATCGAAAAGATGATCAGCCCGAGCGTGATCGCGGTGCGCGAACGTCCGGCGCCGAATTTGTGGATCGCCCAGCTGGTCGGCGCCTCGAGCAATGCGATCGAACTGGTCAGCGCGGCGAAGAACACCATGACGAAGAACAGGAAGCCGATCAGCGAACCGGCCGGCATCGCCTGGAAGGAGGCGGGCAGCGTCTGGAACATCAATGTCGGGCCGAGCGCCGGATCGAGCCCGGCGGCGAAGACGATCGGGAATATCGCCAGCCCGGCGATGATCGCCACCGAAGTGTCGGCCGAGGCGATGATCGTCGAAGCGCCGGCGAGGTTGGTCGATCGGCTGGCATAGGAACCGTAGGTGATCATCAGCGCCGAACCGAGCGACAGCGAGAAGAATGCCTGGCCCAATGCCGAGAGCATCACCGGCCCGTGCAACAATCGTTCGGGGTTGAAGGCGAACATGAATTCAAGCGCCTGCCCGAAGGCGCCGGTGAAGGCGCCGTAGACGGTGATTCCGACGAGCAGCAGGAAAAAGGCCGGCATCAGCCAGGTCGCGGCGAGTTCTATCCCGCCGGTCACGCCGCGCGCGACGATATAGATGGTGATTCCCATGAACGCGCCATGGAGCAGGATCATCATCAGCGGATCGGCGAACAGCGACGGCAGATGGCCCTGCACCTGCTCGACGCTCTGGCCGGCGAAGGCGCCCTCGAACAGCGTGCCCCCGCCGATCGCGGCGATCAGGTCGGTGCCGAACACGCCGATATAATAGAGCACCCAGCCGGCGACGACGCTGTAGAAGGTGAGGATGAAGAAGGCGCCGAGCATGCCGACCCAGGCGAGCGCCGACCAGCCGTCCGACGCGCCCGATTCGCGCGCCACCACCTTGGCGCTCTCGACCGCCGAGCTCTGGCCGTGGCGGCCGATCAGCGTCTCCGACAAGAGGATCGGCAGGCCGATCAGCACGACGCACAGGATATAGAAGATGACGAAGGCGCCGCCGCCATTGGCCCCGGCCTCGGCCGGGAAGCGCCAGAGATTGCCGAGCCCGACCGCCGAACCGACCGCCGCCATGACGAAGGCGAAGCGCGAAGACCAATGGTCCTGCGCCGTTGCCGAAGCCGCAACACCCGGATCGCCGCCTGCCACCATCGAAACTCTCCCGTACATTTCCCGACGTGAGCAGCGGACCTAGCCGGTTGCCGGCGCGAGGGGAAGGGCGCCGGCCCCCGTCGCGCCGTCGGCGATCGGGCGGACGGCAGCCGGACCGGCCTAGGCCGGCTGGCGGTATCTCTCGCGCACCGATTCGAAGATCGCGGTATCCTCGCGATTGGCGTCGCTCAGCCGCAGGAAGAGGTCGTTGCCGAGCTGCTGGCGGATTTCGGCGAGGCGGCCTTCGACGTCATGCGCCGCGCCGCCCGACACATTCTCCTGCACGATCAACGGCTCGAAATCGGGGAAATGCGGTTCGAGCATCCTGGCCAGCCGGTCGACCGACCGGTCATAGGCCTCGACCAGCCCGACAAAGGGTAGCGCGTCGACGGCGCGCAAGGCGCGATTGAACCGGGCACCCTCGCTGTCGGGGAAATTCATCGCCAGCCGGCCGGCCTGGAAATTGCGCGCCTGGCCCGGCTCGTTCTGTAGCAGCAGCTCCTCGACATAGCCGGGGAAATCGGTGCGCTTGGCGAGCCTGGCGCCGAAGGTGTCGGCATCCTGCTTGACCTCGAAACGATAGGCCGAGGCCAGCCGCAGCAAGGGATGGCGGACGAAGATGATCGGGAAGACCGCGCGCTCGGCAAGCTGCGGCGCCGGCAGCAAGGCGGTGTGGGAGGACAGCGCCGAAATCTCCGGGTGGTCGCGCAGGAACTGTTCGACCAACATCTTGTTGCGCGAGGGATCGTTGGTCTCGAATTCCTGCGTGGCCCAGCGGTCGCCGAAATTCGCCTTGAGCATCGCATCGACCGAAGTGCCGGCATTCTTGAACAGATGATAGTGGATGATAATGTACTACCCTCCGGTAGACTCTTCGGGCGTGTCAGGCCACCGCGCCGGCCGGTTGGTTGGGGAACAGAACCCGCTTTCGGTCGGCTACTCGGCAAAACTGAAGGTGTTTTTATTGGATTCGTCGGGCGAAACAAGGATTCTCCGCCCGAAAGATCGGGATTCGCTTAGTCGGCCGAGCGTGGCTTGGTCGGCCGGATTGGCGACGCATCGGTGCCCGGCGGGGGTCCGCGCCACCACCGCGCCATGGTCGCCGGAGCGGCCCGGGATGCCCGGGATGATGGTATAGCTTTCGATCGTCGCCTCGCCGGTATATCCGGCCTCGACCGCGACCGAGGCCTCGGCGTTCGCGAGCGTCCGCCAGCGGCTGCCGTCGCTCCAGTCGGCGGGACGGGCCGAGAGGATACCGGTCGCATATTTGCTCATGAAGCCGCCATTGGCGCCGATCAGCGCATAGCTTTGGGGATCGCCGCGCAGCCGCTGCACGGCCTCGGCGATGGCGTGGGACGAATAATTGTTTCCGGCGCCGCCGAAGAAAGGCAACCCGCCGGTCAAGGTCAACCCGCGTGGATCGTCGGGTTCGATCGCGAAAGCGTCGATGATGTTGAAGACCGCGATCGCGAAGCAGCTATAGAGGTCGAAATAACGTATATCGGCGATGCCGATCCCGGCTGAATCGAGCGCCGCGCGGACCGAGGCGATCGAGGCCGGGCTCGTCGCGAGGTCGGCGCGTTCGAGCACCGAGGCTTCCGTCGCGCCGGCGACGCCGTGAATATGGACCCAGCGTTCCTCCGGGACGCCGAGCCGGCGCGCCTTGCCGGCCGAGGCGATCAGGATCGCCGCCGCCTGGTTGACCTGATCGCGGGCGACGGTCATCCGCGGATAGGGCTCGGCGACGATCCGGTTGCGCTCGGTGACCGCCGCCAACTCTTCGGCGCTCCGGGCGATCGGCGCGGCGGCATGGGGATTGCCGGCGGCGATCTCGCTGAAGGGCGCGAATAATTCGCCCATCGCCCGCCGATACTGATCGAGCGACAGGCCCTTTTCGGCGCGGCGGGCATTCTCGAACAGCGCATAGATCGGGATCGGCGCGGCGAGGCCGTGGGCGATCAGGCTCGCATCGAGCAGCCCCTTCATGCCGTAGCCGCGATCGTCGAGCTGGCCGCCGACCTTTTCGGACCAGTCGGGCGCCTCGCCGCGGCCGGCCAGCGTCAGCGCCGTCGAGATCGCCTCCGAGCCAACGATCGCCGCCATGCCGCAATCGCCCGCCGCGATATCCGCCGCCAGCTCGCCGACCAGTTTCTGCGGCCCCTGTCCGCCGACCATTTCGAGGATAGCCCGCTCCGGATCGGCGCCGACACGCGCGGCGATCGATCGCGGCGGATTGTCCGACTTGCCGAACGGCGCCCGGGCGACCGGTGTCGAGATCTCGAACTGGCGGATCGCGGCGACGGTATCGATCGCCGCCGCGACATCGCCCGATTCCCGGCAATCGCCGATCGCCGCCGCGAGCGCGCGGCCCGCCAGACCCATCGGCGACAGTGCGCGATAGTCGGTATCGTCAGGGCGTTCGGAATATTGCCCGACGCCGACGATCACCGGCGTCTTGTCATCGATTGCAGCGATCGATCATCTCCTCTCGGGCGCACCACGGCCTCGACCGCTCTGGCACAGATCGCGCTGCCTGCGAAAGGCCGGTCGCTTCCGGGCGAGGCGGAGCGACGTCCGTCTTCGCTCGCTCACCGGCAAGCGCTATCGGTGCTTCGCCGCTCCCAGCAGGGGAAAGAGACGGCGGGCTGGACGCAGTCCATCGTGAAATGCTCTCGATAAATCCCTCGAATAGAGGGGTTTATGGAACGATTTCCGGTGACGGGCATTGAGGTCAGGCGATCGGGCACGGAAGACGGGATATCGGCGAATGTGCGCTCCAGTATTTGGCTGTCGGTCATGACGACGACCCCCTCCCGCGCAAAGGACGATCCCGTCTGGCGCGTGGTGGAGGCGGAATGCGGAGCGCCGATATTCGATCCGGCCGGGCACAGGGTGGCGGTGCTCAAATATGTCGTCAGCGATGCCCCGAACAGCCGTCCGCGCTACGCCGTCCTCTCGACCGAGGGCTTTCTGGGCCCCGGCGACGATTGCCGTCCCGTCCCCGCTCTCCTGTTGAGACGCTCGGCGGATCGGCCCGGCTATGCGCTGAGCGTCGATCGGGAAAGATTTCTCGGCGGCCCGCGCCATCTCGACGGTGACGGTGGCGATCGCGAAGACTGGTGGCGCGAGGCCGACGATTATTATGCCGACGGCATGGTCGAGGTGATCGCCGCGCACCCGCCGCATTTGGTGCGGGGCTGAAGGGTCTCGCCCGCCGCATCGGGCGAAGCTCCGCTTGACGGGCCGGCGAGAATGCACCTTGCGGCATCGGTGCGGCTGGTCCATCCCCCCGCCGATGGCATCGACCTTCGAATTGCCGGCTCCGCTCGCTCGCCTCTCGCTCTTTCTCGATTTCGACGGGACACTCGTGCCGATCGCGGCCCGCCCGGACGCGATTCAACCGCGGCCGGGGCTCGTCGACCTGCTGCACGACGTATCGCGCCGGCTCGATGGCAGGCTGGTGCTGGTCAGCGGACGGTCGATAGCCGATCTCGACCGCCATCTCGGCCGCAACGGGATCGCAATCGTCGGATCGCACGGCCACGAGCTGCGGTTTGCAAACGGCGAAACGGTGGCCCGGTCGCTCGATCGCGATCTGTCCGAGATCAAGGCGGCGCTCGAAGCACGCGCCGGTGACCTACCGGGGTTGGAGATCGAGATGAAACGATACGGCGGCTCGAACGCATGGCCGCGGAGGAAGGATGACCGCCGATCTTCAGCTCTGGCCGATCGGCAATTGCCAGGCGAGCGCGCTGCTCGACGCGAAGGGCGCGATCGTCTGGAGCTGCGTGCCGCGGGTCGACGGCGATCCGGTATTCTGCGCCCTGCTCGACGATCCGCCGCCCGATGCTCCTCCCAACGGCGCGTGGACGATGGAACTCGTCGACCAGACCGGCGCCGAGAGCCGCTATCTGAGAAACACGCCGGTGCTCTCGACATTGCTGACCGATGCGCAGGGCGGCAAGGTCGAGATATTGAGCTTCTGCCCGCGCTTCGAGCGCTCGGGCCGGATGTACCGCCCGGTCGCCTATGGCCGGATCGTCACGCCGCTCGCCGGTTCGCCGCGCCTGCGGATGCGGCTGGCGCCGTCGAAGAACTGGGGCGACCCCGATGTCGCGCGGACCAACGGCACCAATCACATTCGCTATCTGATCGGCCCCCAGCCGCTCAGGCTCAGCACCGACGCGCCGGTCGGCCATCTGCTCGAGGAGCGTCCGTTCCGGATCGAGCGGCCGCATCACTTCTTCCTCGGCCCCGACGAGCCCTTCGTCGGAAATATCGGCCGCGAGATCGCCAATATGCGCGATCTCACCTGCGATTATTGGCGCTATTGGGTGCGCGGCCTGGCGACGCCCTATGAATGGCAGGAGGCGGTGATCCGCGCCGCGATCACGCTCAAGCTCTGTCAGCATGAGGAGACCGGCGCGATCGTCGCCGCGCTCACCACCTCGATTCCCGAGGCGCCCAATTCGGGGCGCAACTGGGACTATCGCTATTGCTGGATCCGCGACGCCTATTACACCGTTCAGGCGCTCAACCGCTTGGGCGCGCTCGACGTGCTCGAAAAATATCTCGGCTATCTGCGCAACATTGTCGATGAGATGGAGGAAGGCGCGATCCAGCCGCTCTTCGCGGTCAACGGCGAGACCGACCTTGCCGAGGGCGTCGCCGAGCGGCTGGCCGGCTATCGCGGCATGGGGCCGGTGCGGATCGGCAACGCCGCCCATCTGCAGACCCAGCACGATGTCTATGGCCAGATCATCCTCCCCAACATCCAGGCCTTCGCCGACCAGCGGCTGCTGCGGATGTCGGGTCGGGCCGATTTCGAAAAGCTCGAGGCGGTCGGCGAGATCGCCTGGAAGAACCACGATCAGCCCGATGCCGGGCTGTGGGAATATCGCACCCGGACGGCGGTCCATACCTATAGCGCGGTGATGAGCTGGGCGGCCTGCGACCGGCTTTCCAACGCCGCGGCGATGCTCGGGCTCGACGACCGCGCCGGTTTCTGGGCCGAGCGCGCGGCGAAGATCCGCGCGACGATCGAGCGCGAAGCCTGGAACGAGGCGGCCGGCCGTTTCGGCGCCAGCTTCGGCGGCGACGATGTCGATGCGAGCCTCCTCCAGCTCATCGACATGCGCTTTCTGTCGGCCGACGACCCGCGTTTTCGCGCGACCTTCGAGGCGATCGAAAAACGGCTGCGGCGCGGCGAGCACATGTTGCGCTACGATGCCGAGGACGATTTCGGCCTGCCCGAGACCGCCTTCAACTTCTGCACCTTCTGGATGATCGAGGCGCTGCATATCGTCGGCCGCGAGAACGAGGCGCGCGAATTGTTCGAGCAGATGCTCGAGCGGCGCACCGAATCGGGGCTGCTTTCGGAAGACATGGATTTCGAGACCGGCGAGCTGTGGGGCAACTTTCCACAAACCTATTCGCTGGTCGGTATAATCAACTGCGCCGGCCTGCTGTCGGTGCCATGGAGTCACATACGGTGAGCCGCCTGATCGTCATCTCGAACCGCGTGTCGGTGCCCAAGGCGCAAGGCGCCGCCGGCGCGCAGGGCGGGCTGGCGGTCGCGCTTCTGGCGGCTTTGCGCGAAAGCCGCGGCATCTGGTTCGGCTGGTCGGGCGAGGAGGTCGAGCAATATGAAGGCAAGCTCGACATCCAGCGCCATGACGGCGTCACCACCGTCACCGTCGATCTCGAACGCCAGGATATCGAGGAATATTACAACGGCTATGCCAACCGGACGCTGTGGCCGCTGTTCCATTACCGGATCGATCTCGCCGAATATGAGCGCACCTTCGGCAGCGGCTATGAACGGGTCAACGAGAAGCTCGCCGAAGCGGTGGCGCCGCTGATCGAGCCCGACGATCTGGTCTGGGTCCACGATTATCACATGATCCCGCTCGGCAAGATGCTGCGCGACCGCGGGATCGCCAACCGGATCGGCTTTTTCCTCCACATCCCCTGGCCGCCGACGCGGCTGTTCGTGTCGCTGCCCTTCCACGAGCGGCTGGTGCGGACGATGCTCGAATACGATCTGATCGGATTCCAGACCGAGGAATGGCTCGAAAGCTTCACCCATTATATCGAAAAGGAACTCGGCGGGGCGATCGACGAAGAGGGCTGCCTGAGCGTCGACGACAAGACCGTCCGCGCGCGCGCCTTTCCTATCGGCATCGATTTCGCCGAATTCACCGAGGCCGGGTGCGGCAGCGAAGCCAAGGCGGCCTATGCGCAGCTCAAATCGAGCGCGCAGGAGAAGAAGGTGCTGATCGGCGTCGACCGGCTCGATTATTCCAAAGGCGTCGAGGAGCGCTTCGAGGGCTATGAACGGTTCCTCGAAGGCTATCCCGAGCGGCGCGAAGACGTGCTGCTGCTGCAGATCGCGCCGCCCTCGCGCGGCGAGGTGCATACCTACAGGGAGATCCGCGAACGGCTCGAAACCCTGTCGGGCCACATCAATGGCGGCTTTGCCGAGGTCGACTGGGTGCCGATCCGCTACGTCAATCGCGGCTATCCGCGCAGCGCGCTGGCCGGGCTCTATCGCGCCTCGGCCATCGCGCTGGTGACGCCCTTGCGCGACGGCATGAATCTGGTCGCCAAGGAATATGTCGCGGCGCAGGATCCCGAGGATCCCGGCGTGCTGATCCTGTCGCGTTTCGCCGGCGCGGCGCTGCAGCTCGAGGATGCGCTGCTGGTCAATCCGCACAGCGCCGACGAGGTCAGCGAGGCGATCCGCCAGGCGCTCGACATGCCGCGCGAGGAACGCGTCCGGCGATGGAAGACGATGTATGCCAATGTGCGCGACGAGGATGTCGAATGGTGGCGCAATCGCTTCGTCGAGGCACTGGCCGGCTAGATGGCTTTGCTGGTGGCCGATATCGGCGGCACGCGCGCCCGTTTCGCCATCGCGCGGTCGGGCGAGGAGGGGATCGAGCTGAGCCGGGCGGCGGTGTTCGCGGTCGCCGATCACCCGGACCTCGCCTCCGCGCTGCGCAGCTATGCCCGATCGGTCGAGGGACCGTTGCCCGCCGCCGCATCGCTCGCGCTCGCCACCGACATTACCGGCGATGTCGCCGAGATGGTCAACAGCGACTGGGTCATCGATCGTCGCGAACTCATCGCCGAATTCGGCTTCGAAGACTGTCTGCTGCTCAACGATTTCGAGGCGATCGCCCATGCCGTCGCGGCGGCGGAGGAGCAGGATTTCGCGCATCTGTTCGGGCCGCGGGGGGGCTTTGCGAGGAACGGCAGCATATCGGTCGTCGGCCCCGGCACGGGTCTCGGCGTCGCCCAGCTGATCCGGGCCGACGGGCACTATCATGTCGTGTCCACCGAGGGCGGGCATATCGGTTTCGCGCCTCGGGACGATTTCGAGAAGCAGCTCAATGACGTGCTGAGCGATCGGCACGGACGCGTTTCGGTCGAACGGGTGGCTTCGGGTCCGGCGCTGGCCGACTATTACAAGCTGCTCGCCGGGCCCGATGCCTGCGATGCGATGCCCGACCCGGAACTCTGGTCCTCGGCGATCGAGGGTGGGGACGAAGCGGCGGCCGAGGCGCTCGACCGTTTCGTCGGGGTCCTTGGAGCGGTCGTCGGCGATCTGGCGCTTGCCCACGGATCGCATTGCGTGGTCCTCGTCGGCGCGCTGGCCGGGCGCTTGCAGGAGCGGCTGCGCTCGGCGACTTTCAAGGACAGCTTCGTCGCCAAGGGCCGCTTCGCGCCGCGCATGTCCGGGATCGAAGTCCTGTATCTGTTGGGCGATCACCCGGGCCTGCTGGGCGCCGCAATTGCTGCGCGGGGATGCGTCTAGATTCGGGTGACCGGCCGAATTGGCTGCCGGCAGACGAGCCGGTGTGGTGCCGCTTGTTGGACTCGAACCAACGACCCCCGCATTACGAATGCGATGCTCTACCAGCTGAGCTAAAGCGGCCCGCCTTTCGAAGGGCGCCGGCCCTTAGCAAGGGGGATGCGGCGAGACAAGCCGAAATACCGCCTGTCGCGGGGCGTCGGGTGACCGGGCTGCGCCGCTTGGTTTACCGTTAAGTAACCATCCCCGGTTCATAACGCCCGCGACTGGCAACAGCCCGCGGGGAACGGCAAGCATGGACAATCTCCACCCTTTCGGAGCCGACGAACCGGCGGCCGAGGAGGAAGACGAGGCGATCGAGGCGCCGCCGCAAATCGGCACCGACGAGCGCCGGATGCATGTGCGCGCCTATAATTACTGGGCGTCGCTGCTGCAGGGCGTCGCCTATCCCTCGATCGAGCGGCTCGATCCCACCGCGCTCGATGATTTCGGCCCGCACAGCGTATTGCTTGATTTCTCCGGCGGCGCGAAGGATCCGTCGATCGCCTGGCTCGGCGATGCGCTGCGCGAGGAATGCGGCGTCGATGCGGGCATCGGCTCGGTGTCCGAGGTGCCGGCCCGCTCGCTGCTCTCGCGGCTCACCGACCATTATATGCAGATCATCGCCAACCAGGCGCCGGTCGGCTTCGAGGCCGAATTCGTCAATATCCGCGGCTGCAACACCATGTACCGCGGCATCCTTATGCCCTTCTCCGCGGGCGGCGACACGATCGATTTCATCTATGGCGTGATCAACTGGAAGGAGGTCGTCGACCGCGAAACCGAGGAGGAGATTCGCGGCCAGTTCGCCAGCCTCTCGGCCGATCTTCCCGCCAAGCGCCGCGCCGCGACCCCGGTCTGGGCCGACGGGCCGAGCAGCCGCGCCGAGGATGGCGATGCCGACGCCGATCCGGTCGCGATCCCCGAAGAGACATGCGCGCCCGAGACGCTCGCCGACTGGCTCGAACAGGCGCGCGCCAGCGCCGGCGCCGCGCAGGACGCCGATCAGCGCAGCCGCGCCGCGCTCTATCGCGCGCTCGGCGATGCCTATGATTTCGCCCGCGCCGCCGAGGCCGACCGCGAGGGATATCGGGAGATCCTCGAGGAAGCGGGGATCAAGGCGCAGCAGCGCGCGCCGATGACGCCGATCGTCAAGCTCGTCTTCGGCGCCGGCTACGACAGGAAGCGGCTGACCGAATATGCCGCCGCATTGGGATTCGCCCGGCGCGAGGACATCGCGCCCGGCGGCTTTGCCGATTATCTCGCCGGTCGCGCGGGCGGCCTCAAGGCGATCGTCGCCGCCGAGCGCGCGCGCCGCCGCCCGGTCGACGAAAAAACGCCGATCGAGCAGGCACGCGAAACGCTGCGCGAAACGCCGGTCCAGCAATATGTCGGCGACGGCGCGATCGGGGCCGATGAAGAGTTCGGCCTGGTCATGGTGCGCCGCCTGCCCGACGGGCGGATCGGCATCGTCGGCGCGGTTCCGCACGATCGGGCGCTGCTCGAACGCGCGGTCCGCAAGCTCGCCCGATAGGCCGCTAAAAGCCCAATCAAAGGGTTGAGATGACGCGCCAAGGGGAGCATAGCCCCGGCGCATGAACGACGTCGCCCAGTCCTCCCCCGACGAGGCCCTGACCGCCGCGATTGCCGCCAAGCTCACCCAGGGCGCGCTACCGGGCGAGTCCGAAGACCTCGAACCCGACGATCTGACCGAAGCCGCGCGCTTCGTCGCCGCCGCCGCCGCCGAACGGCCGCCGGGCGAGGCGGTGGTGCGGCTCGAATCGATCCCCAATGCCGACGGACGCCGCTATATGCGGATGGCGGTGATCAACGATGATATGCCCTTCATCGTCGATTCGCTGACCGGCGCGATCACCGCCCACGGCCTCGCCGTGCAGCGGCTGCTCCACCCGATCCTCAAGGTCGAGCGCGACGAGGCGAACCGGCTGGTTTCGATCGAAGCCAGCGGCGAGCGGGCGACGCGCGAATCCATCGTCTATGTCGAGCTCGAACGCGCCGATGCGCGGAGCCGGCAGGATCTGATCACCAACATCAACCGCGTATTCGCCGATGTCCGCGTCGCGGTCGCCGACTGGCCGGCGCTGCAGAAGCGGCTCAAGGCCGACGCGGCGAGCGTCGACAATGTCGAGGGCAAGGTGCTGCTCGAATGGTTCGTCGATCATCACTTCACCCAGATCGGTCATTATATCGAGAACCGAGAGGGCGAACGCGATGACGGGCTCGGCATCTTCCGCGCCGCCGGCCCCTCCTGCTGGGGCGAAAGCACCCGCAACTCGGCCTTCGCCTATTTCGACCAGGGCGGCGCCGCGCCGTTGTTGACCAAGGCCGACCGGATCTCGACCGTCCACCGCCGGGTGCCGCTCGATCTCGCCATCGTGCCGGTGCGCGAAAAAGGCGAGACAGTCGCGCTGTCGGTGCATGCGGGCTTGTGGACCAGCGCCGCGCTCAATGCGCCGGCCGACGATGTACCGGTGCTGCGCGAGCGATTGGCCGAACTCGAAGGCGAGCTCGGCTTCGATCCCGAGAGCCATGCCGGCAAGGCGCTCCAGCATGCATTGTCGCGTCTGCCGCACGATATCCTGATCGCCTTCGATGCCGATTCGCTCAAACGCGCGGCGCTCACCGCGATGTCGCTCGCCGACCGGCCGCGGCCCAAATTGCTGCTGATCCGCGGCCCGCTCGAACGCCATCTCTTCGCCTTCGTCTGGCTGCCGCGCGACGAACTCTCGACGCGGCGCCGCGAGGAGATCGTCGCGATGCTCGAGAATGCGGCCAACGCGATGATATCGAGCTGGTCGATCGAACTCGGCGACGGCGACCTCGCCTTTATCCGCATCACGCTCGATCTCGGCGAGGATGCGCGCGAGCCCGACGCCGAAGCGCTCGATGCCGAGATCGAGCAGATGGTTCGCGGCTGGGCGCCCGATGTCGAAGCCGAGCTTGCCAAGCTGCTGCCCCCGGCACGCGCGGCGCGGCTCACGCTGACCTATGCGGCGTCCTTTCCCGAGGCCTATCGCAGCGAATATGGCGCCCGCGAGGCGGCGACCGACGTGCTGCGGCTGCGCGGCCTTTCCGAGCACAAGCACGGCGCGCGGCTCTACAAGCTCGACAGCGATGTCGGCGAGCGGCTGCGGCTCAAGCTCTACCGCCGCGGCCGTTCGATCCCGCTGTCAGACGCGGTGCCGGCGCTCGAAAATTTCGGCTTCCGCGTGCTCGAGGAAATACCGACCCCGCTCGGCGAGGGCAAACTCGGCTATATCCACGATTTCCTGCTCGAGATCGACGGCGTCACCGAGCCCGAGACGATGCTCGAGCGTGCCGGGGTCAAGGAGGGCGCGATCTCGGCGGTGCTCGAAAGCCGCGCCGAGAATGACGAATTCAACCAGCTGATCATCGCGCTCGGCCTCAACCCGCGCGATGTCACTTTGCTCAGGGCCTGGTTCCGCTATTTGCGGCAGACCGGCTTCTCCTACGGCCTCTCCACGGTGGTCGAGACGCTGCGCGAAGCGCCGGCGCTGACCCTGGCTATCGTCCGGCTGTTCGACGCGCTCCACGATCCCGATTTCGAGGGCGATCGCGAAGCGGCCGCCGGCGAAGCGCGCGAAATGCTCGATTCGGGTCTCGCCAAGGTCAAGGCGATCGACGACGACATCATGCTGCGCGCGCTGCGCGCCGTCGTCGAAGGATGCCTGCGGACCAACGCCTTCACCCCGGCCTCGCGCGAGGCGCTCGCCTTCAAGCTCGACAGCAGCCAGATTCCGGGCCTGCCGGCGCCGGTGCCGTGGCGCGAGATCTGGGTCTACAGCCCGCGCGTCGAGGGCATCCATCTGCGCGGCGGCCCGGTCGCCCGCGGCGGGCTCAGATGGTCCGACCGGCGCGACGATTTCCGCACCGAGATCCTCGGACTGATGAAGGCGCAGCTGGTCAAGAATGCGGTGATCGTGCCGACCGGCGCCAAGGGCGGCTTCTACCCCAAACAGCTGCCGAGCCCGGCCGTCGACCGCGAAGCCTGGTATGCCGAAGGCACCGAGAGCTACCGCATCTTCATCCGCACCTTGCTTTCGGTGACCGACAATATCGTCGAGGGCGAGGTCGTCCATCCCGAGCGGGTGGTGATACGCGACGGCGAGGACCCCTATTTCGTCGTCGCCGCCGACAAGGGCACCGCGGCCTTCTCCGACATCGCCAACGAGATCGCGCTCGACAGGAATTTCTGGCTCGGCGACGCTTTCGCCAGCGGCGGCGGCTATGGCTACGACCACAAGGCGATGGGGATCACCGCGCGCGGCGCCTGGGTCTCGGTCCAGCGCCATTTCCGCGAGATGGAGATCGACGTCCAATCGGAGGAATTCACCGTCGCCGGCTGCGGCGACATGTCGGGCGACGTGTTCGGCAACGGCATGCTGCTGTCGAAGACGATCAAGCTCGTCGCCGCCTTCGACCATCGCCATATCTTCCTCGATCCCGACCCCGATCCGGCGAAGAGCTGGCAAGAGCGCAAGCGGATGTTCGAGCTCGAACGATCGACCTGGAGCGACTATAACAAGAAGCTCATTTCCAAGGGCGGCGGCGTTTTCTCCCGCGATCTCAAGCAGATCGCGATTTCGCCGCGGATCAGGGAATTGCTCGAGCTCGAGGCGGACAGCCTGCGGCCGCAGGAATTGATCTCGGCGATCCTCAAGGCCGACATCGATCTGCTCTGGTTCGGCGGCATCGGCACCTACGTCAAATCATCGGCCGAGGCGCATGTCGAGGTCGGCGATCCGGCCAACGACAAATTGCGCGTCAACGGCCGCCAGCTCCGCGCCAAGGTGATCGGCGAGGGCGCGAACCTCGCCATGACCCAGGCCGGGCGGATCGAATATGCCTCGCATGGCGGCCGGCTCAACACCGACTTCATCGACAATTCGGCCGGCGTCGATTGCTCGGATAATGAGGTCAATATCAAGATCCCGCTCAATCGCGAGATCGCCGAGGGCCGGCTCGAATTCGAGGCGCGCAACAAGCTGCTGGTCGAGATGACCGACGATGTCGCGGCCCTGGTGCTCGAGGACAACCGGCTCCAGACATTGGCGCTGTCGCTCGCCGAGCATGACGGCGTCGACGCGCTGCCGAGCCAGGTCCGGGTGATCGAGATTCTCGAGGCGAGCGGCCGCATCGACCGCGCGGTCGAGGGGCTCGAGGCCAACGAAGAGCTGCTGCGCCGCAGCCAGGACAATCGCGGGCTGACCCGGCCCGAACTCTCGGTGCTGCTCGCCCATTCGAAGCTCGCCATGCAGGCGGCGGTCGAGAACACCGCGCTGCCCGACGATGCGATGCTCGAGCCGACGCTCTATGCGGCCTTCCCCGAGCCGATGCGCGAGGGCTTCCCGCAGGCGATCGCCGACCACCGGCTGCGCCGCGAGATCATCGCCACCAAGCTCGCCAACCGGGTGATCAACCGGGTCGGCATCATCGCCCCCTTCGAGCTGACCGAGGAGGAAGGCGTCGGGCTGTCGAAGGTCGCGATGGCCTATGTCGCGGCCGACGAGCTGTTCGGTCTTGCCGCGCTGTGGGACCAGATCGAGGCTGCGGAGATTTCCGAGGCCGAGCGTCTGCGGCTGTTCGCGGTGACGCGCTCGAGCCTCAGGCTCCATCTCGCCGACCTCATCCGCACCAGCGAGGAAACCACGACGCCGAGCGCGCTGGTCGCCGAGATCGGCCCGGGCGTCGAACGGATCGATGCCGAGCTCGAAGGGCTGCTGCGCGAGGAAGCCCAGCTCCAGTCGGCGCATCTGCGACGGCGCGATCGGCACGGCGGCGCTCGCCGCGCGGCTCGACGCCAGCGAGATGGAGATCACCCGCGCCTATACGCGGCTCGGCGAGGCGCTCGGCCTCGACTGGGCGAAGGCGGCGGCGATGCGCTTCGCCTCGAGCGATCCCTGGGAGCGGCTGCTCGCCGCCGGTCTGAGCCGCGATTTCGAATTGCTGCGGCTCGACTTCCTCGCCCGCTGCGACAGCGACGACCCGCTTGCCGCGGTCGAGACCTGGCTCAAACAGCACCGTGCGCGCGCCCGGCAGTTCACCGATCTCATCGCCCGCGCCCGCACCGCTCCTGCTCCCAGCGCCGCGATGCTCGCCCAGATCGGCGCGCAAGCGCGGATTTTGCTTGGTCGGGAAGGCTAGAAGCCCGGACGATCAATCCCCGTTAGCCCTGAGCTTGTCGAAGGGCGTTTCGCGTACGGAGAAGCGGGCTTCGACAAGCTCAGCCCTAACGGATCATTGAAC
The DNA here is from genome assembly GCA_020200935.1 of Sphingomonadales bacterium. Taxonomy (GTDB): domain Bacteria; phylum Pseudomonadota; class Alphaproteobacteria; order Sphingomonadales; family Sphingomonadaceae; genus Parasphingopyxis. Next base: position 761 of record JAIVHR010000163.1, on the reverse strand, counting down.
CTCACCCGCCTCGCTAAACAGCCATACCCGGATCGCGCCCGCCAGGCCCGGCGGCTCCTCCGCCTCGAGCCGTTCGGCGTCGATCCGCGCGATCAGCGCGTTGAGCGGGATGGCGCGGCTCTCGGCCGCCCGTTCGATCGCCCGCCAGAAAACGGGCTCGAGCGTCACCGAGGTCTCGTGGCCGGCGATCGTCACGCTGCGCTTGACCGGCGGGTGGTAGAGATCGTCCATCGCCGCCGCTCCGATGCCCCCTTCGGCCCCGATCAATACATATGCTGGCCGCCGTTGATCGACATCGTCGATCCGGTGACGAAGCCCGCATCCTCGCCGCACAGGAAGGCGACGCCGCGGGCGATCTCCTCGGCTTGGCCGAGCCGCCCGACCGGGATCCGCGCGACGATCTTCTCGAGCACCTCGGCGGGCACCGCGGCGACCATGTCGGTATCGATATAGCCCGGCGCGACGCAGTTGACGGTGACGTTGTAGCGCGCGCCCTCCTGCGCCAGCGCCTTGGTGAAGCCGTGGATGCCCGATTTGGCCGAGGCATAGTTGACCTGGCCATATTGTCCGCCCTGGCCGTTGATCGAGCCGATATTGACGATCCGTCCCCAGCCGCGCTCCTTCATCCCGGGAAAGCAGGCCTTGGCCATGTTGAAACAGCCGCCGAGATTGACCCGCATCACCTCGTGCCAATCGTCATAGCTCATCTTCATCAGCGTGCCGTCGCGGGTGATGCCGGCATTGTTGACGACGATATCGAC
>JAIVHR010000259.1 GCA_020200935.1 Sphingomonadales bacterium | reverse complement strand
CGAGATCCGCTCGGCCTTCCTGATGACCGAGCCGCAGGTCGCCTCCTCCGACGCCACCAATATCGAAACGCGGATCGAGCGCGACGGCGATGAATATGTCGTCAACGGCCGCAAATGGTGGAGTTCGGGGCTCGGCGATCCGCGCTGCAAGGTGGCGATCGTGATGGGCAAGACCGATCCCGAGGCGCACCGCCATTCGCAGCAATCGCAGATCCTCGTCCCGACCGACGCGGAAGGGGTCAACATCATCCGCCACCTGCCGGTGTTCGGCTATGACGACGCGCCGCACGGCCATATGGAGGTCGAGCTCGAGAATGTCCGCGTGCCCGCTTCGAACATCCTGCTCGGCGAGGGCCGCGGCTTCGAGATCGCGCAGGGCCGCCTCGGGCCGGGCCGCATCCATCATTGCATGCGCACGATCGGGGTGGCCGAAGAGGCGCTCGAGAAGATGTGCCGGCGGCTGCAATCGCGCGTCGCCTTCGGCAAGGTGATCGCCGACCATTCGATCTGGGAATGGCGCGTCGCGCAGGCGCGCATCGATATCGAGATGAACCGGCTGCTCTGCCTCAAGGCCGCCGACATGATGGACCGCGCCGGCAACAAATCGGCGCGCAACGAGATCGCGATGATCAAGGTCTCGGCGCCGAGCATGGCGCTCAGGATCATCGACGATGCGATCCAGGCCTTCGGCGGCGCCGGCGTCACCACCGATCCGGGCCTCGCCCGCGCCTATGCAAGCCAGCGCACGCTGCGCCTCGCCGACGGCCCCGACGAAGTCCACGCCCGCTCGATCGCGCGGCAGGAATTCGGACGCCACGCGCCGAACGAGGATGACGATGTGTCGAGCGGCGATATCGGGGTTTCGCGATAACCAGGAGCAATACCGTCATGCCGGACTTGATCCGGCATCCAGAGCCGCAAGCGCCATCGACTGCCGCCCTGGACCCCGGATCAAGTCCGGGGTGACGAACCAGGAGAAAGAACACATGAAAGCAGCCATACTCCGCCAAGCGAACACGCCGCTGAGCTTCGAGGATGTCGAATTCGACAAGCCCGGCCCGCGCGAGGTGCTGATCGACACCAAAGCCTGCGGCGTCTGCCATTCGGACCTCCATTTCATCGACGGCAAATATCCCTATGCGATGCCGGTGATCCCGGGCCACGAGGCGGCCGGCGTGGTCAGGGCGGTCGGCTCGGACGTTGTCTCGATGGCGCCGGGCGACCATGTCGTGACCTGCCTTTCGGCCTATTGCGGCCGTTGCGAATTCTGCGTCACCGGACGCATTTCGCTATGCCAGGATCCGAGCACCAAGCGCGCGCAGGACGCCACCCCGCGGATGGCGCAGAAGGGCGAGATCGTGCATCAGCTGCTCAATGTTTCGGGCTTCGCCGAACAGATGCTGGTCCACGAGAATGCCGCCGTCGCCATCACCAGGGACATGCCCTTCGACCGGGCGGCTTTGCTCGGCTGCGCGGTGGTCACCGGCGCCGGCGCGGTGTTCCATGCGGCCAACGTCCGGCCGGGCGAATATGTCGCGGTGGTCGGCGCGGGCGGGGTCGGGCTGGCGGTCGTCAATGCCGCGAAGATCGCCGGCGCGGCAAAGATCATCGTCATCGATCCGGTCGAATCGAAGCGCGAATTCGCCAGGAAGCTCGGCGCGACCCACGGCTTCGACCCGTCGAACGAAGACATGAAATCCGAGATCGCCGAGCTGACCGGCGGCGGCGTCCATCATGCGATCGAGGCGGTCGGGCTGATCGAGACCGGCCAGACCTGCGTTGCGCTGCTGCGCCGCGGCGGCATGGCGACGATGCTCGGCATGATGCCGCTCAATCGCGAGCGGATCGGTCTCGACGCGATCGAATTGCTCAGCGAGAAGAAGATCCAGGGATCGGTGATGGGATCGAACAAATTCCCGCTCGATATCCCGCGCCTCGCGCAATTCTATCTCGATGGCCAGCTCGATCTCGACACGATCATCGCCGAGCGCGTGCCGCTCGGGGAGATCAATGGCGCGCTCGACAAGCTCCGCCAGGGCGACAGCGTCAGATCGGTGATCGTGTTCGAATAGGGGAGATGCATATGACGATAAGATGGATGACCGCCGCCGCCATGTTCGCCGCGCTGGTCGCCTGCGCCGCCGAAGAGAATGCCGAGGCGGAGATGGCGGCGACCGGGCAGCCCGATGGCGAGCCGGCCGCCGCGACCGCCGGGCCGGTGACGCTGGATGAAGCAAGACGCGTGATGATCGCCGATTATATCGATGGCGAAGAAGAACTCGTCTCGCTTGCGCTCGAGGAAGTCGGCGAAAACCAGTTTGCCGGCGAGATGCGCTGGACGCATCCGGTCGGCGGCGATCTCCTCGCGGATTGTACGGCACAGATGGAGCGCGGCGAAGATGGCGCACCCCATGCGGTGTTCTCGACCTGCGAGGTGCGCGAATAAGGGCCATTGTGAAGGCAAGAGCACACGCTCGGTGAGTATTTTCGAGTGAGGAAAATCCTCCCCGATTGCGAAGCAAAATGGGGAGGGGGACCACGAAGTGGTGGAGGGGCAAATGGCACGGCATCGAAGTTGGATTGAACGGAACGGGCATCGCAATTGCCCCTCCACCGCTCTTCGAGCGGTCCCCCTCCCCACCGCTTGGCGGCAGGGAGGATAACAAGATATGCAGACCGCCGACCCCGACAGCCTCGGCTTCGTCCCCGAGCGCCTCGCCCACATCCCGCAATTCCTGCGCGAGCGCTATCTCGACAGCGGGCGGCTCAAGGGCTTCCAGCTGCTGATCGGCCGCGAGGACGAGGTCGCGCATTTTTCCTCGCACGGGAAGATGTATGAGGAAGACGACCGCGAGCTTCCCGACGACGCGATCTTCCGCAT
>JAIVHR010000258.1 GCA_020200935.1 Sphingomonadales bacterium | reverse complement strand
GCTTGAAGAAGCCCGTCGCCTTGAGATGCGGATCGTCGAATATGTCCGCGATGTCGCGCGCCGGCATGCAGGGAATGCCGGCGGCGTTGAGCATCTCGACCCATTCGGCGCTGCGCCGCGCCGGGGTCAGCTCGGCGATCCGGCGATACATCGCGCCCTGGTTGCGGAAGCGGCCGATCGGCGTGTCGAAGGGCTCGCTTTCGACGAAGCCGGGATCGCCGAGCAGATCGAAGACGGCGATCCAGTTGCGGTCGATATAGGGGACGATCGCGACATGGCCGTCGGCGGTGGGAAAGGGCTGGCGATCGGGATCGACCTGGCGCGGATAGACGATCGGCTCGCGCGGCGGATCGAAGGTCGCGCCGAACAGATGCTCCTCGAGCGTGAAATGGGTGAAGGCCTCGAACATCGGCACTTCGACGAACTGGCCCTCGCCGGTGCGCAATTTGTGGATCAGCGCCGCCATCGTCGCATGGGCGGCGGTCAGCCCGGCGACCTTGTCGGCATAGGCGGCGGGCAGGTAGCGCGGCGCCGGATTGCCGTCGGCGCGGGCGTTGAGCGAGGTCGTGCCGCTCGCCGCCTGGACGACATCGTCATAGCATTGGAGCGGCTCATAGGGTCCGCCCGAACCGAAGCCGGTGCAATGGACATAGACGATATCGGGCCTGATCGCGCGCACCGCGTCATAACCGAAACCGAGCCTTTCGACGCCGGCCTTGCGGACATTGTGGATGAAGACGTCGGCGCCGGCGATCAGCTCGCGCATCGTCTCGGCGTCTTCCCCGCGGCGCAGATCGACCATGGGGTGCCGATCGCGCCCGCGCGGCTGGTTCGTCGCGGTCCGCGGTCCATCCTGTGTTAACGAGATTTGCTATGCATTTGGCAGCATTTGGCACCTAACTTGCCAGCAGGCCTTGAGAATTTGCTGCGCACAAGAGTGGATTCGACGCTGCGCCAGGGAGGGAGCCATGGAGGAAGTACGGCAGCCGACCGACTATACCGTCATATCGCTGTCCGACCGGGCGCCGCCGAGCGACGACCAACGCCGGGGCCAACGGCACATGACGGTGCTGCAAGCGGGCAAGATCGTTACCGCCGACAAGCAGGAGCTCTGCCTCATTCGCAATATCTCGGCGCGAGGCATGATGGCCGAGATCTTCTCCGACTTCGAGACCGGCGACAAGATCGGCATCGAATTCAAGGCCGGCACCGAGACGCGCGGCACTATCCGCTGGGTCGAGGACGGGCGCGCCGGCATCGAATTCCAGTGGCCGATCGATGTTCACCATGTGCTCGCCCCGCACGGCGCGTCGCTGGCTCCGCGCTCGCCGCGGCTCAGCATCGACGGCACGGCGATGATCACCGTCTATGAGACGCGGTTTGCGCTGCCGGTGGTCGACATCTCGCAGGGCGGATTGAAGATCGAACATCGCGGCCGGCTCGAAACGGGCGACGAGGTGATCGTCTCGATCGAGGGGCTGCCGGTGCGGCGCGCGACGGTGCGCTGGTCCGACAGCGAGACCGCCGGGATCGGCTTCACCCGCGTCATGCCGCTCGACCGCATCGCCTATTGGGCCGCGCGGCAGCGGCCGGCGGCGATGGCGGATGAAGGCGCACAGCTGAGCCGGAGCGCCTAGTTCCGGCACAGCCGCGCAGCTTCAGTCCGCCGTCACGCGCGCCGGCGGATCGGCGAAGGGGCGGATGCCGAAATTGGGGTAGATCTCGGCCGGGAAATAGACCGTGCCGTCGGCGACCACCATCGCGATGCGCTTGATCGCCGACAGATCCTCGAGCGGGTTGCCGGGCACGAGGAAGAAATCGGCATATTTGCCGCCCTCGATCGATCCCAGATCCTCGTCCTGCCCCAGATATTCGGCCATGCCCAGCGTCGCCAGCCGCAACACCTCGGGCGCCGAATAGCCGGCGCGCTCGAACAGTTCGAGCTCGCGGTGATAGGCGAAGGAGCCGCCCATATCGGTGCCCGGCACGATCAGAATGCCGCGCTCGCGCATCATCCCGATGGTGGCGATCACCTGGTCGAAAGCGCCGCGATATTTCTCGTCCTGGCCCGGCGCCGACACATCGGCCCAGGCTTCCCGCAGGCTGCGCTGCTCGCCGACCGGCATGTGATCGAAGATATCGACGAAGCCCGGCGCGATCTCGCCGTTGCGCCCGAGCAGCAGGCCTTCGTGGATGGCGATCGTCGGATCGATGGCGATCTCGTTGGCCACCATCATGTCGAGCGTATGCCGGACCGGAGCGCTCGACAGATCGAGGTCGGGCAGCCGATCGAGCGCAGTCAGCCGCAGCAACGTCCGCGTATCCTCTTCGGGCTCGAGCACCCAGCCGAGCATCAGCTGGTTGATATGCGTGAGCTCGTCGAAACCGGCCTCGATCATCGCGTCGGCATTCGAAAAGGCCGGCACGTGGCCGGCGACGCGCAGGCCGAGCCGGTGCGCTTCCTCGACCAGCGCCGGCGCCCATTCGGGGGTCATCGAATTATAGAGCTTGACCTGATGATAGCCGCGCGCCGCATACCAGCGCACCTGATCGAGCGCCTCCTCCTCGGTTTCGACGAGCTCGCCGGTCTGCGAGCTGAACTCGCTCCGGCCCTCGATGAAGCCGCTGCGGGTGATCCGCGGCCCGGCGATCGTGCCGTCCTCGATCCGTTCGATCAGCCCGTCGAGCACGTCATTCTCGTTGCCCATGTCGCGCACCGAGGTGACGCCGGCGGCGATGTTGAGCAGAGCGACATTCTGCGAGATATGGCCGTGCATCTCGTACATGCCCGGCACCAAAGTGCCGCCGGCGCCGTCGAACATTGTCTCGCCCTCGGTGACCGGGGCGTCGTTGGGCTGGATGCTCGCGATCCGGTCGCCGTGCCAGACGACGGAGACCGGCCCCTCGCGGATCATGCTTTCGGGATCGAAGATATGGACGTTGCGGATCCGCACCGGCCCGTCGAAATCATGCGCCGCTTCGGCCTGGATGCGAACGAAGCGCGCGGTCGAGAGCTCTTGCGCATAATCGCGCAACCGCTCGTCGGCCGCCTCATAGCCGGCGCGGACGATGGCGAAGCGCGGGCTGGCGACGGCGAACAGATCGCCTTCGGCATCGAGCGTCACATAGCTCGGATTGAGATCGAGCCCGCCCAATTCATAGGTCGTCGTCTCGACCAGGCCGCCCTCGCCCTCGAAGGTAACGGTGTCATGCGCGGTCAGCGTCGCCGTGCCGCCGGGCAGCACGGGCAGTTGCCGATCCTCGTCGGCCAGCAGCACGCGCGCGAGCAACGCCGCCGCGAGCGGACTGCCGCTCTGGGGGATGTAGAAGCGCGGAGCCTCGACGCTCGCCTCGCCCTCGCCGGTCGCGTCGCGCCAGACGGCTTGGCCGCCGGTCAAGGAATAGCTCTCGTCGACCCGGTTGCCGAAGGTCGTCGCGCCCTCGATCTCCCAGCTCGTCGGGAAGCCGTTTTCATCGAGCGCGATGGTCTCGGCGATCGTCGGCCCGCGGCCGTTATTCTTGTAATCGTAATCGACGACGACCCGGCCGTCCTCGATCTCGGCGATCAGATGGCCGACATCGTTGCCGCCGGTCAGCACCCGATATTCGAGGCGCTCGGCTGCGGCGGGGGCGGCGATGAGAAGGGCGAGCAGAAGGAAGGGTCTCAGCATCGGGCAATCCTGCAG
>JAIVHR010000095.1 GCA_020200935.1 Sphingomonadales bacterium | reverse complement strand
TCGATCAGCTGCGCGGCTTCCTCGAGGGTCAGCGCCTCAGGCTCGACACTCTTGGGCACCGTCGCATTGGTCTTGCCGTCGGTGACATAGGGGCCGTAGCGGCCGTCCATCAGCTTGATCTCTTCCTCGGTCCGCGGATGTTTGCCGAGGGTCTTGAGGGGTTCGCGGCCCCTCCCCCGCCCGCCGCGCTGTTTCGCTTCGGCGAGCTTGGTGACCGCCGCGTTCATGCCGATCTCGAACACCTCCTCGGTGCTTTCGAGCTTCGCATATTTGCCGTCATGGCGCAGATACGGGCCGTAGCGCCCGATCGCCGCCTCGATGTCCTTGCCCGTTTCGGGATGCTGGCCGACGATCCGCGGCAGCGACAACAGCCTGAGCGCCATTTCGAGATCGACATCGGCGCGCGCGACATCCTTGGGGATCGAGGCGCGCTTGGGCTTTTCGTCCTCGCCCTGGCCCATCTCGACATACGGCCCGAAGCGGCCGGTCTTGAACTCGATTTCCTCGCCGGTCTCCGGGTCCTTGCCGAGAATCTCGTCGGGGGGCTGATCCTGCTGGTCGGCGCCGCGCTGGCCGAATTGCCGGGTAAATTTGCAGTCCGGATAGTTCGAGCAGGCAATAAAGGCACCGTATTTGCCGCCGCGCAGCGCCAGTCGACCCTCCTCGCAGCGCGGACAGAGCCGGGGATCGCTGCCGTCCTCCTTCGCGGGGAAAAGCAAGGGTTCGAGGAACGTGTCGAGTTCGGCGGTGATATCGGAGGGCTTCTGCTCCATCACCTCGTCGGTCTTGGGTTTGAAGTCGCTCCAGAATTCGCCGAGCACCGCCTGCCATTGAGCCCGCCCGCCCGAAATATCGTCGAGCTCCTCCTCCAGCCCGGCGGTGAAATCGTAGCTCACATAGCGTTCGAAAAAGCGTTCGAGGAAGGAGGTGACGAGCCGACCGCTCTCCTCGGGAATGAAGCGCTTCTGGTCGATGTGCACATATTCGCGGTCCTTGAGCGTCTGGAGGATCGAGGCATAGGTCGAGGGCCTTCCGATGCCGAGCTCTTCCATCCGTTTGACCAGGCTGGCTTCCGAATAGCGCGGCGGCGGCTGGGTGAAATGCTGCTCGGCCGTGACCTGTTTCTTGGCCGGCGAGTCGCCCTCGCTCATCACCGGAAGGATGCGGCTGTCCTCGTCCCCCTTGTCGTCGCGGCCTTCGGTATAGAGCGCCATGAAGCCCGGAAACTTGACCACCTGTCCGGTCGCGCGCAGCGCCGTCTGCCCGGTGCCCTCCTCGAGCTCGACCGTCGTCCGTTCGAGCCGCGCCGAGGCCATCTGGCTCGCGAGCGCGCGCTTGTACACCAGCTCGTACAGCCGCGCATGATCGCCCGAACCGACATGATCGCGCGAGAAGTTCGTCGGCCGGATCGCCTCGTGCGCTTCCTGCGCATTCTTCGCCTTGGTCGAATAATGGCGCGGCTTGTCGGGGACGTAGCTCGCATCATAGCGGTCGGCGATCGCGCCGCGGGCAGCCGAGATCGCCGAACCGTCCATCTGCACGCCGTCGGTCCGCATGTAGGTGATCGCGCCGTCCTCATAGAGCCCCTGCGCGACGCGCATCGTGTGGCTCGCCGAAAAGCCGAGCTTGCGCGAAGCCTCCTGCTGCAGAGTCGAGGTGGTGAAGGGCGGCGGGGGATTGCGGGTCAGCGGCCTGGTTTCAACCGAGACGATCCGGAAGGCGCCGTCCTCGACGTCCCTTTTCGCCGCCATCGCATCGCCCTCGGAGCCGATCGAGAGCCGGTCGATCTTCTCGCCCTTCCAGCGCACCAGCCGGGCGGTGAAGGCCGTCCCGTCCTGCTCCATTTCGGCGGCGACCGACCAATATTCCTGAGGGACGAAGGCCTCGATCTCGCGCTCGCGCTCGACGACGAGCCGCAGCGCCACCGACTGGACGCGCCCGGCCGATTTGGCGCCCGGCAGCTTGCGCCAGAGCACCGGCGAGAGCGTGAAGCCGACCAGATAATCGAGCGCGCGGCGCGCGCGATAGGCGTCGACGAGATTGTCGTCGATGGCGCGCGGATGGGCGATCGCGTCGAGCACCGCCTGCTTGGTGATCGCGTTGAAGGCGACGCGTTCGACCTTGGCGGGCAATGCCTTGCGGCCCTTGAGCACCTCCTGGACGTGCCAGCTGATCGCCTCGCCCTCGCGATCGGGGTCGGTGGCGAGGATCAGCTCCTCGGCGGTCCTGGCGGCATCGGCGATCGCCTTCAATTGCTTGGTCTTGTCGCCATAGGCCTGCCATTTCATCGCGAAGCCGTTCTCCGGATCGACCGAGCCGTCCTTGGGCGGCAGATCGCGGACATGGCCGTAGGAGGCGAGCACGCGATAATCGCGGCCGAGATACTTCTCGATAGTCTTGGCCTTGGCCGGCGATTCGACGACGACGAGTTTCATGGGCGGTGCAATCTTCCGGAAATTGAGGCGGCGCTTCTTACGCGCGCGAGGATGGATTGCAAATCGGCGGCGTCAAGCTCCTGTATTCCGCGCAAGCCGGAACCCAGTTCTCAGCGACCGATTCATTTCAAGGGTGCGGGCCTGGGCTCCTGCCTTCGCAGGAGCACATTAACCGCCAAGACTCACCCGCCCTCCCGCATGCCGCTCGAGCCGTCCGGCAAGTTCCAATTCCAAAAGCACCGTCTGCACCACCGCGGGCGGCTGGCCCGACTGGCGGATCAGTTCGCCGATACCGACCGGCACCGGGCCGAGAAGTTCGGCGACGATGCGCCGGGCGCCGGTTTCGACATCCTTCGCCGGCGGCTCCTCATCGAACGGCCCGCCGGGCTCGCGCAGCATCCGCTCGTCCATCGGGGCCAGCGCTTCGAGCACATCGTCGACGGTCTGCACCAAGGT
>JAIVHR010000094.1 GCA_020200935.1 Sphingomonadales bacterium | reverse complement strand
GTCCATTGCAGCGCCGCCTTCCCCCACTCTTCGGTTTCCCGGTAATTGATCAGGTGATCGGCACCGAGTTCGCCGAGCCGATCGAGTTTCTCGTCCGACGAGGAAGTGGCGATGACCTGCGCGCCGGCGGCCTTGGCGAATTGCAGCGCGAAGATCGACACGCCGCCCGATCCCTGGACGAGGACGATATCGCCGGGCTTGATCTTCGTCGCGACGAACAAGGCGCGCCAGGCGGTGATCGCGGCGCAGGGCAAAGTCGCCGCCTCGGCGAGGCTGTAGCCCTGCGGAATATGCGTGAAGGCGCTCGCCGGCGCGGCGACATATTCGGCGGCGAAACCGTCGGCATGGTCGCCCGGCACGCCGAGCCGGCGCTCGTTCAAACCCTCGCCGTCGGGCCAGTGCGGGAAGAAGAGCGAAAGCGCCGGATCGCCCTCCTTCCAGCCCGAAACCCCCTCGCCGACCCCGGCCACCTCGCCGGCGCCGTCGGACATCAATATCCGCCCGTCGCTCGTCGGGATGCCGCCCATCGCAACGGCATAATCGTGGTAGTTGAGCGAGTTGTGAACAACCTTTACGAGGATTTCTCCGGCGCCGGCCTCGGGTCGATCGCGATCCTCGAGGGCGATATTGTCGAGCCCGCCGGGCTTTTTGAGCGCAGCGACCTTCATCGCGCGGCATCCTCGAATTGCGGATCGCGCCCGGCCATGCCGGCCATCACCGCCTCGATCTGGTTGGGCTTGCCGATGATCGCCTTCTGCTCGCGCGATTCGGCGAGCAGGACCTCTGGGGCATCACCATCCTGCGACAGGTTGAGCAGCCGCTTGGCGCCGCGCACCGCGTCGGGATTCTTGCCGGCAATTTCGCGCGCCATCTTCATCGCCTCGGCAAGCGGATCGTCCGAAAGCCGGGTCGCGAAACCCAGCCGCGCGGCTTCCTCGCCATCGAATTCGCGGTGCGTGTAGGTCAGTTCGCGGATCGCATCGTCGCGCGCCAGGCTGCGCATGATCGCGATCCCGGCCATGTCGGGCACCAGCCCCCATTTCATCTCCATCACCGCATGGCGCGTTGCGGGATGGGTGATCCGGATGTCGGCGCCGCAGGCGATCTGGAAGCCGCCGCCGAAGGCGACGCCATGCACCGCGGCGATCACCGGCACCGGCAAAGTCCGCCAGCCCCAGGCGACATGCTGGAAGAGATTGGCGTCGCCATGGGTGCGCTCCTCGATATCGCTCGAATCGGGATTGGATGTGCTGCCACCGGCCTGCGCCGATTTGGCGAAGCTCGACACATCGAGCCCGGCGCAAAAGGCGCGCCCCTCTCCCGACAACACGACGGCGCGCAGGCCCGCCTCGCTTTCGAGCCGCTCGATCGCCGCGGCGATGCCCTGAAACATCGCCGGATCGAGGGCATTCATCTTGTCGGGCCGGTTGAGCCGGACATCGGCGACACCCGCCTCGATTTCGATCGTCACGCGATCATTCATGCTGCTCTCCTGCTTCGCCCCCGCTCTGGCACAGCCGCCGCGATCGGTGCAAGCGGCGGCTTGCCAGCCGGGCGGACGGTCGCCAATTGGGAGCGGTGGCCGACGAAACCGACATGCTGATCGCCCGCGCCCGCGAATGGGCCGATGCGCGGCTCGCGCTCGCCACGGTGCTCGAAACATGGGGCTCGGCGCCGCGCCCGGTCGGCAGCCATATGTTGGTCGATCAGGATGGGCGGTTCGAAGGCTCGGTCTCGGGCGGCTGCGTCGAGAATGACGTGCTGGCGGCGGCGCTGGAGGCGATCGCCGACCGCCGGCCGCGAACCTTGCGCTTCGGTATCGCCGACGATGCGGCCTGGCGCAGCGGGCTGCCCTGCGGCGGCGAGATCGCGGTGCTCGTCCAGCCGATCGGCGAGGACGGCTTCTCCCCTGCCCTGTTCGATCATGTCGAGCGCATGCGGCGCGCCGGGGAGACGGCGCGACTGGTCACTGACCCAGACACCGGCGCAACGCGGATCGCGACGAGCGAGGAGGCGGCCGGCTTCGTCAACGCCTATCCGCCCCCCAAGCGCCTGCTGATCGTCGGCGCGGTCCAGATCGGCCAGTCGCTGGCGCGGATCGCGAGCGAGCTCGGCTTCGCGGTGACCGTCATAGATCCGCGCGGCGCCTATCTGACGCGCGAACGCTTTCCCGATGCGGGACACGACGATCGCTGGCCCGACGAGGCGATCGCCGCGCTCGAACCCGACGCGCGGACCGCCATCGTCACGCTGAGCCACGATCCAAAGATCGACGATCCGGCGCTGATCGCCGCGCTCGCCACGCCTGCCTCCTATGTCGGCGCGCTCGGATCGCGAAAGAGCCAGGCGGCCCGGCTCGACCGGTTGCGCGCGGCGGGGCTCGACGAGGCGAAGCTCGAGCGGATCGACGGCCCGGCCGGACTGCCGATCGGCTCGCGCAGCCCGGCGGAAATCGCTTTGTCGATCGCGGCGGGGATGGTTGCGGCGCTGAAGCGCTAGACCATTGTATTCGCTAAGAGAGCCGTTAGCCCTGAGCCTGTCGAAGGGCGTCTCTCGGTATGCGCAGCGGGCTTCGACAAGCTCAGCCCTGACTGAGCTAGAAAGAGAGAGCCATTAGAGGCGCGAGCGGCATCAGCCAGGCGGCAACAGCAAGGAAGCTGCCGAACGGCAGCGCGGTCAGGCGATCGACGCCGCCGCGCGTCCATTGCAGCGCCATGGCGGCGGCGATGCCGATCGCGCTCGCCGTCAGCAACAGCAGCGGCAGCCCCTGCCATCCGAACCAGATACCGAGCGCGCCGAGCAGCTTGGCGTCGCCGGCGCCGAGCCCTTCGCGGCCGCGCATCAGGCGATAGGCCTCGCCGATCAGAAACAGCGCGGCGAAGCCGGCCAGGCCGCCGATCGCGCGATCGCTCCAGCTCGCTC
>JAIVHR010000257.1 GCA_020200935.1 Sphingomonadales bacterium | reverse complement strand
TTCTTCCGAAACATGTCTCGTCTTCGCTCGCACGATGATGAGACAGCTTCTTCCAGACACCGCGCTTCGCCGTCCCGGAAACCGCCCCGAAGGACGGCCCCTTTCGGGGTCTCGCGCATCTCCGAGAGGTTCTTCCGGCCGTTGCCGACTGGGGTCGCTCCCGATGACGATTCGACAGTCACATGATTCGCCGAGTCGGGCAAACGAAAAATACCTGTGGATAACGAGGATATCGGGGACAGAATCTGCGGCTGCGCAAGACACGCGCGAAATCTTGTTTCGCCGCGGAATTTAGGCTTCCTGTTCAAGGCGATGCTCAATCCCGCGTCGAGCGCTTTGACTTGGGTTGCAATCTGGGCGTAAACCGGCACCGGGTCGTGGGGTTATTCGGGGGGAGTGTCATGGCGTCCAAGCTCAGCCGCCGTTCGTTTCTAAGCCGTGTCGGAGCCACCGCGGGCGCCGGCGCGCTCGGGCTGGTCATCGGCACAACGCCCGCACGGGCATTCCAGATCACCGACAGCGATACCGGCCGCTATGCCGATCCGATCGGACGCGGACGCGGGACCGGCGTCACCGACGGAGACACCGGCCGCAATGCCGATCCGGTCGGCCGCGGACGCGGCGGCAGCGGCGTCACCGACGGCGACACGGGCCGGTATGCGGACCCGGTCGGCCGCGGACGCGGACGCGGCGGCAGCGGCTGCACCGACAGCGACGGCGGCCGCTATGCCGACCGCGCCGGCTATGGCCGCTGCGGCGGCGGACGCACCGGCTTAACCGACAGCGACAGCGGTTCGATGGCAGATCCCGGGGGCAATGGCCGCGGGCCGCGGCGCTCCAGCCGCACCGGTATCACCGACGGCGACAGCGGTTCGACGCGCGACAGCGCCGGCTATGGACGCGGGACGGATCGCTAGAAATTGAAGCCCCGCGTGGGCGGATATGGGCCCAAAGCGGTGGGCTAATGTAAGCCCGTTCCGGGCTTTTTTGGGAGAGAAGTCAATGCCGAACAAGTTGGATCGCAGGTCGTTTCTGCGGCGAGTGGGCGCAACCGCCGGGGTGGGCGCTCTGGGCATAATCACCGGGGCAACCGCACTCAGGGCGCAGGTATCGGACAGCGATACCGGTCGCAACGCCGATCCCGTCGGCCGAGGCCGGACCGGGGTAACCGACACCGACTCCACGGACGCCGTGGGCCGGGGCCAGGCTTCGGATAACGACACCGGGCGGAATGCGGACGGCGTCCGCGCGCGCTGCAGGACCTTCCCTTCACCGTCTCGGCGCCTCGGCCGGCGTCGGCGCGTTGGCGATCATCACCGGCGCCTGCAGCGAGAGCGCGGGCACCGATTCGGACGTCGTGCCCGCCAATGGCGGCAGCGAAGTCGCGGCCGAAAACGACGCCGCGAGCACCGACGGCGAGGGCTCGACCGACGGCCAGGCACCGGCGCCCGGCACCGAGGACGAAGGTTCGGTCGACAGCGACCAATCGAGCGAATCCTACTGAGCGCGAAACCGGGGGACGGACATATGCACAAATATGATCCGACTCCCGGACTTTCGCCCGATTCGCGCGCGGCGCTCGATCTCGTGCTCGGCCCGCTCGATCCGGGCGTCTTCTTCGAGGACATATTCGAGGAACGCTTCCACCTGATCACGCGCGGCGAGCCGGGCCGCTTTTCCGAGCTCGTCTCGGTCGACGTCGTCGACCGGTTCATCGCCGACAGCGAGCTGTTTTCCGGGATGATCGACGCAACGCGCGCCGAGCCCCGGATCACCCGCGATGCCTTCACCCTCGACAATGACCGGATCGATCGCAGCGCGCTGCTGCGGCTCTATCAGGACAAGGCGACGATCATCGCCCCGCATCTCCATGGCTATCACAAGCCGCTCGGCGATTTCGTCCGCGCGCTCGAGCCGGTCTTCAGCGCCTCGCTCCAGACCAACATCTATTTGACTCCGCCCGGCGCCAGGGGCTTCCGCACCCATTACGACAATCACGACGTCTTCGTGCTGCAGGTGTCGGGCGCCAAGAGCTGGCGGCTCTATGACGAGCCGGTCGGCAGGCCCTTTCGCGGCGAGGGATTCGTCCCCGACAAGCACGAGATCGGCGAGCCCGAGGAGGAGTTCGTGCTCGGCGCCGGCGATACGGTCTATATTCCGCGCGGCATGATGCACGATGCCGAGAGCCATCCCGAGGAGGCCTCGCTCCACATCACGCTCGGCCTCGTCACCAAGACCTGGGCCGATGTCGTGCTCGAGGCGATCTCCAAGGCCGCGCTCGAGACCGACGGGCTGCGCCGGGCGCTGCCCGCCGGCTATGCCAATGCGGATTTCGACCGCGCCCCGGCGCGCGAACAGTTCCGCCAATTCATCGCCGAACTCAAGCGGCCGGCCTTCGAGCGCGCGATGAACGGCGAGGCCTTTACCAAGGCCGAGCTGCCCGGAATTTCCGAAGAGGATGCGACCGACATGCTCCACCGGCTCATCTCGCGCGGGCTGATCCGGCCCGAATAGCTCACGCCATAAACAGGCCCTGGACGAGATAGACCGCGCCGATCGCGGTGACGATCCAGCGCGTCCAGTTGATGAAGCCGATATCGCTCATCCGGTCGAGCACCGCCTTGCCGAACCGGGTGCCGAGCATCGTCAACGGGATCGCAGCAAGGATCGCGAGCCAGGGCGGCTGGCCCTCGGCGGCGGTGAAGAGCAGCGCATAACCATAGACGACGATCTTGGCGAGATGGGCGAAGACCTGGGTAAAGGCCTTGGTGGCGACGATCTGATGCCGGGTGAGCCTGGTGTTGACGAAGAAGATGTCGAGCAGCGGCCCGGCGACGCCAGCGAGCAGATTGGTGCCGGTGACGAGCAAACCCGAAGCCAAGGCATGGACCGGTCTGTTGGCATCGAGCGCGAAACGCTTGGCCGGCAACCAGACCGAAAAGCCGACGAGCCCGAGCGCGATCAGCACGAAGGGGCGCGAGGGCACCCAGGAGATGAAGGTGAAGAGGATCGCCGCGGCCAGCGAGGCGAGCGCATACCAGCCGATGATCGGCCAGACGATGTCCGCGCGGTTCAGCCAGGCGCGCCAGCCGTTGGAGACGATCTGGATCAGCCCGTGGGTGACGAAGGCCGCGCCGACCGGCAGCAGCAGGGTCAGCGCGCCCATCAGCACGAGCCCGCCCGCCATGCCGAAGATCCCCGAGATCAGCGCGGTGACGAAGGCGATTGCCGGGAGGATCACGATCAGCGGCATGGCGCCTTCTCGGCGCACCGGCTGTCCGAATCAATGATCAGATATCGGAGGATTGTGTCTGCTGCTGCCATTCTCCGAGGCCGGCGCCTATTCGAGCGGAAGCGGGCCGGGGTCGGCCGGAACGATCGGCTCGTCCTCGTCGACGAACAGCCGCCGGCGCTCGGTGACGAAGACGATACCGAGCGCGATCACCCCGCAAACGAGAAAGCCGGCGACCAGCGGAACCACCGTGCCGTTGAAGGCCTGGCCGATCGAGATACCGATCACCGCCGCGCCGCAGGTGGCGACGAAACCCTGGACCGATGAGGCGCTGCCGGCGATGCCGCCCATATTCTCCATCGCCATCGCGCCGAAATTGGCGCTGGCGAGGCCGAAGCAGCCCATCGTCAGCGCCTGCAGCAGCGTGAAGCTGTAGATCGTTTCCCAGCCGCTCATCGCGACGCCGAGATGGAGCGCGGCAAAGCCGATATAGCCGATCAGCGCCCAGTGCGAGACGAAGCGGGTGCCGAGCCGCACGACGATGCGCGAATTCTGCCAGTTGGCGATCGCCATCGTCCCGGCGACCACGGCGAAGACCGGGGTGAACCATAGCGGATGGCGGAAGACGTCGAAGAACACCTGCTGCGCCGAGGTGATGAAGCCGATCAGCGCCCCCTGCATCACGGTCAGCGCCAAGGTGTAGCCGACCGAGAAACGCTCGCTCGCCGCGCGGCGCCAGGCGGCGGCGAGCCGACCGAGGTTGAGCGGCAGCCGGTGCTCGAGGGCGAGCGTCTCGGGCAGCCTGAGCCCGACCCAGAGCATCACCGCGGCTCCGGCGATCGCCAGCATGAAGAAGATCCAGCGCCACGGCGCGACAAACAGGATCAGCTGGCCGACCGCCGGGGCGATGATCGGCGCCGCCATGAAGACAATGAAGGCAAGGCTCATGACGCGCGCCATCTGCCGCCCGGCGAAACGATCCCGCACGATCGCCACGGCGAGCGACCGGCTGACCGCGAGCGCCGCGCCCGACAGGAAGCGCGCCACGAGCAGCATTTCGAAGCTTTGGGAAATCGCGCAGGCGAGCGAGAAGATCACGTAAAGCGAATAGCCGGCGGCGAGCACTGGCTTGCGCCCGAAACGATCGGACAAGGTGCCGAAGACGAGCTGCATGACGCCGAAGCCGAACAGGAAGATCGCGATCACCCACTGCCGGTCATTGTCGTTCTCGACGCCGAAGCTGGCGCCGATATCGGGCAGCGCCGGGAGCATCGAATCGATGGCGAGCGCGGTCATCGCCATCAGCGCGGCGATCATCGTGACGAATTCGCCGAAACCCGGCAGGGCGGTCGGTCGCGGAGGGCTCGGTGCGGCGCGCATCGCCCGGACATGGCGAAAAGCGGCTGTCGGCGCCAGCATGAAAGCGGCAATCGCCTTGACGGTCCCGAACGCAAGCCGGATGGTCGGGCGTATGAACCGCGAGATGGAAACCGGGCTGCTTCAGGCGATCGTCGCGATCGCCAGCCTCGTCCCGCTGACGATGGGGGCGGCGAGCCTGATCTGGGGGTCGGCGATCCTGTCGGGGGTCGAGGATCCGGTGCCGCGCGATCTCGACAGCCATTATCGCTATCTGTCGGGCATCTTCTTCCTGGTCGGCTGCGGCTTTGTAAGCTGCGTCCACCGGATCGAACGCAAGATGCAGCGCTTCCGGCTGTTCGGCGCGCTAGTCATCGCCGGCGGCCTCGGCCGCGCGCTGTCGCTGCTCGAATATGGCCTGCCCTCGACGGGCCACCAGCTCGCCCTCGTCATCGAACTCGGCGTCGTGCCGCTGCTGCTGGTCTGGCAGACTCGGATCGCGCGGCTCTACCGCCAGCGATGATTGCGCGGTCCGCAGCATCGCCGCGCTCTGCGGTCTGGCCGCCCTCGCGGCCTGTGCGCCCAATCCGGTGCGCGTCGTCACGCCGCTCGCCGATCCGGTCGTCGGCGCCAATCACGTCGCCCAGGTCGAGGTGACGATCGGCGACACCGCCGAGGAAGCGCTCGTCGTTTTCGACGAGAAGGCCGCCGAGAAGCGCGCCGAACGCGGTCTCGCGCCGGTCGAGGGCGAACTCGCCGAGCGGCCGAGCCGCGAAGAGTATGCGACCCTGCCGCTCGATGTCATGCTGCCGCTGATGATCGAGGATCATACGCGCGAATGGGGCCTCACTTCGGGCCGCGCGCTGCGGCTCGACGTCACGATCGACACGCTGAAGACCGCCAACGCGGCGATGGCCTGGCTGGCGGGCAGCTCGGACCAGCTGGCCGGCATGGTCGAGGTCAGCGATGCGACAACCGGCGAACCGCTCGGCGAATTCTATGTCGACGTCATCAACTCGCATAGCGGCCTGCTCGGGATGGCAATCCGCGGCGCGGGAATCCGCGAGGAACTGGCCGAGGAATTCGGCATCCATGTCGCGCGTCAGCTCAGCGGCCGCGAAGACCGGAACTGATCGATGCGCGTTGGCCGTTCGCTGCTCGCCGCCATCGCCGTCATGCTGGCGACCCCGGCTGCGGCCGAGGATCGCATCGATTATGCCCAGCCGCTCGAGGCGCTGCTCGGCGACATCGCCATGCTCGGTGTCGACCCGCCGAGCGCGCCGCCGCAACCGATCGAGGGTGCGCTGCTCGTCGAGAATTCGGCGATCGCCGATCACCAAACGCTCGCCCTCTCCTTTTTTTGCCGCGAAGAAATTATCAATCCGGCCGACGCTCTCGTCCGCGAGATCTTCGGCGCTGTCGCCTCGCCGCCCGAGACGCCTTCGGTTCCCGCCGCGGTCGTATCGCTGACCGCCATGTCGTCATCGGTGCGCTGTTTTCTCGACGGCGATCTCGACAGCATCTGCATCGCCAAGGCGACGATCCGGGGGAGGGCCCGCGGGTCCGGCGAAAGCGAGGAGGCCGCCCAGCCGATCTGGGCGGAGATCGAACGGACATTCAATTCGGACAGCGCCTGCGCACGGCGCGTGCGGGGCGTAGCCTATGTCACGCGCGAGGCCGTTGTCGCGCTCGCACACCGGGCGCGAAACGCTATCGCTTCAACCGCCGCAGCCGGCGAGTAGCGCTCTCGTCTGCGCCGCATCGGGCGGGCCGACCGGACCCAATTGCTGGTTGCCGTAGAAGGCCGAAATCGATCCGGCCTGTGCGAGGCTGCGGCCGATCGCCGCATCGTAACGCGCCGAGGCGATGAGCCCCGGCCCTTCGGCGCCGACGACCTGCGCGACCATCGTCACGATCTCCTCGCCGAGGCCGAGATTCAATCGCTCCTCGCTGCCGATCGGATCGAAAGCGCCGAAGCGCGCGACAAGTTCGGCCGGCGGGCCGGCGGTGCAGCCCAGACGCAGCAGCTGCGCCCCCGCTTCGTCATGCAGCAGGAGATCGCCGCCATCGGCAGTCCAGCCGGGCTCGGGGACGGCCGAGGGCAGTTCGGCCTCGACCTCGGGTTCGGGCTCTGCCTCGGGCTGACAGGCGGCAGTGGCGAGAGCGAGGACGGGAGCGATCAGGAGGACGGCGGCGCGCATGGGTCTGTCCGATACATAAAAGGGGCCGGCGGGGCATCCCCCACCGGTCCCTCTTACATGGTCAGCGGCCGGAAGCCCGACCGGGAGACCGCGGCGGGCTAGGCCCGCATCTCCCGAAACGACTGAACCGACCCCTTAGCTGAACCATGAGACATCGGATCACCTCCTTTCGTTTCGTTGAACTCGAGGCGAATCATTGAATCATGCGCGATCCACGATCAAGCCTTGTTTTTTGATTTTATGTGCGCAATTATCCGTCGCTCGCCGCCAAGGGACCTCTCCCGGGCGGTTTTTTATTTCATCGACCAATCGGGAAGTCCCCCCTTCGACGGCGGGGTAAGGGACGGGAGCGCGCGGGGTTCGACGCGCTCGGCTCGAAGAACCATCAAGAGGCCAAGCCCCTGGCCGTCTCACCCCGCCCTCGCATCCCTCGCTTGAAGGCGAAGCGAAGGATTACCCTCTACAATCCTCGAAGACCCGGACCATTTCGGGCCAGTTGGGGAGGATCAGCAGCGGCTGGCCGGTCACCGCGACGGCGATGCGGCCGCGCGAAAAGGCGATCGAATCAAGAAACCGGTCGCTCGCCTGCGTTTCGGCGACGGCGCGGCCCGAGGCGCCGGCGGAATTTTCCGCCCGATAGCTGTTGCGCGCCTCGGTGGTCTGGATTGCCATCACACTCTCGCCCGATCCGAGCGTGCCGCCTCGCTCGAAGCGTACGCGCCGCCCGGCCATGTCGCAGCGAACCGCGAATAGGGTGTCGGCGGCCGACAGGCCGAACAAAGCGGCCGATCCGCTGCCCTCGCGCCGATAGCTCCAGTCGCCGGGGGTCAGCTCGCGGTCGCGCCAGTCGGTTTCGACCGGGGCGGGCGGCGGCGGAGGG
>JAIVHR010000256.1 GCA_020200935.1 Sphingomonadales bacterium | reverse complement strand
ATCCGGCGAAGCTCACGGGCAACAGCCACATCTCGACGATCTACGGCGCGACCGAGATCAGCGAGCGCCACCGCCACCGCTACGAGGTCAACACGCATTATGTCGACGCGCTGGAAAAGGGCGGCCTCGTCTTTTCGGGCATGTCGCCCGACGGCCGGCTGCCCGAAACGATCGAACGGCCCGACCATGACTGGTTCATCGGCGTCCAGTTCCACCCCGAACTCAAATCCCGCCCCTTCGATCCGCATCCGCTATTTGCCAGCTTCATCGAAGCGGCGGTAAGACAGTCGCGTTTGGTCTAGATTTTCCCGTTCGCCCTGAGCCCGTCGAAGGGCTGTTCTTCTTTCTTCGACGCTGCAAAAGAAAGTACGAGGCTTCGACAGGCTCAGCCCGAACGGAATCTCATGGGGGGAGGGGGCGCATGGCGATCGAGAAGATGAAGGCGCGGGATCTGCTGGCGCTGGTGCCCAAACATTCGCTGCTCCATGCCTGCGAGCCCGATCAGCTCGACGAGCTGCTCGAACGCACCCAGGTCGAATTCGCAGCCAGGAATCAGGTGCTGATGCGCCAGGGCGAGGAGGGCGAGACCGCGACGATCATCGTCACCGGCAATGCCCGGGTGACGATGGTCACCTCGAACGGCCGCGAAATCGTCCTCGACTATGTCGGACCCGGCGCCTTTGTCGGCGAGATCGCGATGCTCGACGGCAGCGAGCGCACGGCGACGGTGACGATGGTCGAGGATGGCAGCGTGCTCAGGCTGACGCGCTCGATCTGCGCCGACTTCCTGACCCGCTATCCGGCCGTCGCGATCGGCATGCTGCAGGAGATGGCGCGGCGGATCCGCCAGATGAACGCGACGGTGGAGAGCGACCGCGCCTATGCCGCCGGCCCGCGGCTCGCGCGCTATCTGCAGCGGCTGACCGACGCCGAGGCGGCCGAACAGAAGCTGCGCATCGATATCAGCCAGTCCGAGCTCGGCCGTTTCGTCGGGATCAGCCGCGAGAATATCAACCGCCAGCTTTCGGCCTGGGCCGATTCGGGCGTCATCGATCTCGATCATGGCCGGATCCGCATCCTCGATGCCGCGGCGCTCTGGGACATCGCCGCGATCGAGGATTGAGGTTTGATTTGTCTTACTCGAGCTGACGGTCGAGTGCCGGTGCCAAGTCGCGGCCTGTGGCGACACGGCAACAGCAATGACGGTTGCCGAAGGCCGTCGGCGGCCCTAGAGACGCGGGCAATTCCGGCCCGTTTCAGGACCCCCACCAGCCATGCGCCTCTCCCGCTATTTCCTGCCCGTCACCAAGGAGCCGCCGGCCGATGCGGAGATCGTCAGTCACAAGCTGATGCTGCGCGCCGGGCTCGTCCGGCAGACCAGCTCGGGCATCTATGCCTGGCTGCCGCTCGGCCATCGGGTGTTGCGCAAGATCGAAGCGATCGTCCGCGAGGAGCAGGACCGGGCCGGCGCGGTCGAGATGCTGATGCCGACCATCCAGTCGGCCGATTATTGGCGCGATACCGGCCGCTATGACGCCTATGGCCCTGAAATGCTGCGCATCGAGGATCGCCAGGGCCGGGACCTGCTCTACGGCCCGACCAACGAGGATATGCTGACCGCGATCTTCAAATCGGGCACCAACAGCTATCGCGACTTGCCGCGCATCCTCTATCACATCCAATGGAAATTCCGCGACGAGATCCGCCCGCGTTTCGGCGTCATGCGGGGCCGCGAATTCCTGATGAAGGACGCCTACAGCTTCGATCTCGACGAGGCGGGGCTCAGGCGCAGCTATCTGACCCAATTGCTAGCATATCTGCGAACCTTTCAGACAATGGGACTTCGCGCGATACCGATGCGCGCGGATACGGGTCCAATTGGCGGCAATTTGAGTCATGAGTTCATCGTCTTGGCCAAAAGCGGAGAAAGTCGCGTTTTTTACGACTCGGATTTTGAAAATCTCGATTGGAACGAGTCAGACTTTCAATACAGCAACGAGGATGATCTCGAAGCGCTCTACCTGCAGGTCAATTCAATGTACGCCGCGACTGACGAAATGCATGATGAAACAGCTTGGTCAGCGGTACCGGAGATGAGAAAGCGCGAAGGTCGCGGCATCGAAGTTGGCCATATTTTTGCTTTCGGCGACAAATATTCAAAAGCGCTCGATTTCAAACTGCCCGGCCCCGACGGCGAAATGATCACCCCGGTCGGCGGCAGTTACGGCATCGGGGTCTCGCGGCTCGTCGGTGCGATCATCGAGGCGAGTCACGACGATGACGGCATTATCTGGCCCGAGCCCGTCGCTCCTTACAAGGTCGGGCTGATCAACATGCGCGCCGACGACGAGGACTGCACGGCGGCGGCCGACGATCTCTACGGCAAGCTCGGCGAGGCCGGCATCGAAGTGCTCTATGACGATCGCGCCGAACGCGGCGGCGCCAAATTCGCGACGATGGACCTGATTGGCCTGCCCTGGCAGCTCGTGATCGGCCCGCGCGGCCTCAAGAACGGCGTCGTCGAGCTCAAAAACCGCGCGACGGGCGAACGAGAAGAGCTGTCGCCAGAGAGCGCGCTGGAGAGACTGAGGTGATGGTCGAATATTTCGTCGCCCCAGCGAAGGCTGGGGCCTATCCCAGCCCGCCATACGCTCATCGTCCCGGCGGGGTAGACCCCAGCCTTCGCTGGGGTGACGAGCCGGAGGGTCCATCATGATCCTCTCGCGCCACGAGCGCATGATCGCCGCGCGCTATCTGCTCCCGGGCAAGGGCGAGCGCTTCATCTTCGTCGTCGCCTCGATCAGCCTTGTCGCGGTCATGCTCGGGGTGATGGCGCTGGTCGTCGTGATGAGCGTGATGAACGGCTTTCGGGCCGACCTGTTCGACAAGATCGTCGGGCTCAACGGTCACGCGGTGATCCAGGGTTATTCGGGGCGTCTCGCGGGCTGGCAGCAGATCCTCGAGGAGGTGCGCGAGACCGAGGGCGTGACCTCGGCGACGCCGCTGATCGAGCAACCGCTGATGGCGAGCTATGACGGCCGTGTTGAAGGTGTGCTCGCTCGCGGCATGCGCGTCGAGGATATCCGTGCCAACGAGACCATCAACTCCAATGTCATCGCCGGTGATATGTCCGCGCTGACGCCGGGCAGCAACAAGGTGGCGATCGGATCGCGCCTGGCGACGGCGCTCGGCGCGATGCCGGGCGGCCAGATCAGCCTGATATCGCCGCAGGGCAGAACGACGCCCTTCGGCACCGTCCCGCGTATCGTCTCCTACGACGTCGCGGCGATTTTCGAGGTTGGCGTCTATGATTTCGACAAATCCTTCGTGCTGATGCCGATGCAGGACGCCCAGACCCTGTTGATGATGGATGACGAGATCGGCATGATCGAGATCGACACCACCGATCCCGAACGCGTCGGCGAAATCCTCGCGCCGATCGCCGGCCGTTATGCCGGCCGCGGCGTGCTCACCGACTGGCGGCAGATGAACTCGCAATTGTTCGACGCGCTGGCGGTCGAGCGGGTGGTGATGTTCTGGGTGCTATCGCTGATCATCCTCGTCGCGGTCTTCAACATCCTGTCCTCGCTGATCATGCTGGTGCGCGCGAAAAGGCGCGACATCGCGATCCTCAGGACGATGGGCGCGACGCGGCGGTCGATGATGAAGATCTTCCTCACCATCGGCATGACGACCAGCGCGCTCGGCACGGCCGCCGGGCTGATCCTCGGTTTCGTGCTGCTCGAATTCCGGCAGAATGTCGTCAATTTCATCCAGCTCGTGACCGGCCAGAATCTCTGGGACCCTTCGATCCGGTTCATCACCGAACTGCCCGCCCGCACCGACCCGATCGAGGTGCTGGCGATCATCGGGCTGGCGATGGGATCGGCCTTCATCTTCGAGCGATGACTGAGTCCGTCCTCGCCGTTCGCGGGCTGACTCGCAGCTTTGAACAGGGCGGCGTCGTCATCGAGGTGCTGCGCGGCATCGATATCGAGATCGGCGAGGGCGAGATCGTCGCGCTGCTCGGCCCCTCGGGTTCGGGCAAGTCGACGATGCTCCAGGCGGTCGGGCTGCTCGAAGGCGGCTTTGGCGGCGAGATCGTCATCGACGGCGAGCAGGTCGCCAAGGCCGAGAGCGACGAGCGCACCCGGCTCAGGCGCGATCATCTCGGCTTCGTCTACCAGTTCCACCATCTGCTGCCCGATTTCACCGCGCGCGAGAATGTCATCATGCCTCAGCTGATCCGCGGCGCCGGACCCGACGAGGCCGGCGAACGCGCGACCTCGCTGCTCGAACGGCTGGGCCTCGGTCATCGGCTCGATCACAAGCCTTCGCAATTGTCGGGCGGCGAGCAGCAGCGCGTCGCCGTCGGCCGCGCGCTCGCCAATCGCCCGGCGCTCGTGCTGGCCGACGAGCCGACCGGCAATCTCGACGAGGCGACCGCCGATATCGTGCTGGCGGAATTCCTCAAGCTCGTCCGCGAGGAGGGCAGCGCCGCGCTGATCGCCACGCATAATGAGCGGATGGCGAAAAAGACCGACCGCCTGTTCCGCCTGCATGAGGGACGGCTGGAGTAAAAATCCTCCCCGTCCCGGGCGAGGATTTGCTCCACATTCCCCAAATGTTCTTGCTGCGAATCGGGCGGAGAGAGCCTAGGCTCGCTCCATGCCGCACGCGCCCTATGTCCCCCTGCGCATCTTTTCGGCCTACACGATGCTCGAAGGCGCGATCCAGCCCAAGGCGATCGCCGCGCATGCGCGCAGGCTCGGTTTTCCGGCAGCCGCGCTCGCCGACCGTAACGGGCTCTATGCGGCGATGCCCTTTTGCGCGGCGGCGTTCGAAAAGGGCGTCCAGCCGATCATCGGCGCGACGCTGGCTGTCCTCAGGCCGGGGGCGGGCGACGAACTCGACTGGCTGCCGCTGCTCGTCCAGAACGAGGCGGGCTACGAAAACCTCTCGGCGCTGGTCAGTGAGGCGCATCTCGACCGGCCGCTCGAGGAAAAGCCGCATGTTTCGCTCGATGCGCTCGTAGGCCGCACCGACGGGCTGATCGCGCTGACCGGCGGCGGCGAGGGCGCGCTCGGACGGCTGCTGGCGGCCGAGCAGCGCGATGCCGCGCATGGCTATGCCGACCGGCTCGGCGCGCTGTTTCCCGACCGGCTCTATGTCGAAATCAGCCGCCGCTCCGATCCGACCGAGCTCGCCTCCGAGCAAGCGTTGATCGAGCTCGCCTATGCCCGCGATTGGCCGCTCGTCGCCACCAATCCGGCCTTTTTCGGCAAGCCGGAATTTCACGCCGCGCATGATGCGATGCTGTGTATTGCCGATGGGAATTACATTGAAGGAGACGACCGGAGGCGCAGCCCGAAGGATGGGTGGCTGCTGCCCGCCGAGGAGATGGAAAGGCGCTTTTCCGACCTTCCGGAGGCGATTTGCAACACACTGACCGTCGCCCGGCGCTGCGCCTATGCGGCGCCCGAGCGCGATCCGATCCTGCCGCGGATCGCCGAAGCCGGCGCGGCGCGCGAGCAGCTGCGCGCCGATGCGCGGGCGGGGCTCGAAAAGCGGCTCGAACCGCTCGACCTCACCGAGGAAGCGCGACAGGACTATCTCGATCGGCTCGAATATGAGCTCGACATCATCATCGATGTCGGCTTTTCGAGCTATTTCCTGATCGTCGCCGACTTCATCATATGGGCCAAGGCGCGGGGGATTCCGGTCGGACCGGGCCGCGGATCGGGCGCCGGCTCGGTGGTCTCCTGGTCGCTCACCGTCACCGATCTCGATCCGCTGAAGCTCGGCCTGCTGTTCGAGCGCTTCCTCAATCCCGAGCGCGTCTCGATGCCCGATTTCGACATCGATTTCTGCGAAACCCGGCGCGGCGAGGTGATCCGCTACGTCCAGGAGAAATACGGCCGCGACCAGGTCGCCCAGATCATCACCTTCGGGACGATGAAGGCGCGCGCCGTGCTGCGCGATGTCGGCCGCGTGCTGCAGATGCCCTACGGCCAGGTCGACCGGCTGACCAAGATGGTGCCCAACCATCCGACCGATCCCTGGACGCTCGAACGCGCCTTGAACGGCATCAGCGAATTCAAGGGGCGATCGCCGGCTCGACAAGCTCGTCCCGCTCTATCGCGATCCGCGCTCGGATATCCCGGTCACCCAGTTCGACATGAAGAATGTCGAGAAGGCGGGCCTCGTGAAGTTCGATTTTCTCGGTTTGAAGACGCTCTCGGTGCTGCAGCGCGCGAAGGAATTGCTCGCCCAGCGCAATATCGAGGTCGATCTCGACACGCTCGGATGGGAGGACGAGCAGGTTTACAAGTTGCTCCAGAGCGGCAACACGGTCGGCGTCTTCCAGCTCGAATCGGAGGGCATGCGGAGGACGCTGGCGGCGGTCAAGCCGACCTGCTTCGAGGACATCATCGCACTCGTCTCGCTCTATCGCCCCGGCCCGATGGACAATATCCCGAGCTTCGGCGCGCGCAAGAACGGCGCCGAACCGATCGACTATCCGCATCCCGAACTCGAGCCGATCCTGAAAGAGACCTACGGCATCTTCGTCTATCAGGAGCAGGTGATGGAGGCGGCCAAGGTGCTGGCCGGCTATTCGCTCGGCGATGCCGACGTGCTGCGCCGCGCGATGGGCAAGAAGATCAAGAGCGAAATGGATTCGCAGCGCGCCCGTTTCGTTGATGGCTGCGCGGAAAACGGCATCACCGCCGGCAAGGCCAACGAGCTGTTCGACTTGATCGCCAAATTCGCCGGCTACGGCTTCAACAAGAGCCACGCCGCCGCCTATGCGCTGATCGCCTATCAGACGGCCTGGCTGAAGACGCATTATCCGGAGGAATTCTACGCCGCCTCGATGTGTTTCGACATGGGCAACACCGACAAGCTGGCGATCTTCGTCGAGGATATGCGCCGTGCTGGCTATCCGTGTCTGCCGCCGCGCATCAACGCCAGCGCGCCACTTTTCTCGGTCGAACCGCATGAGGGCGGTTTCGCGGTCCGCTATGCGCTCGCCGCATTGAAAGGTGTCGGGCTCAAGGCGATGGAGGGGCTGGTCGCTGAACGCGAGGCGGGCGGCCGTTTCGACAGCCTCGACGATTTCGCCAACCGCGTCGATCCGCAACTGCTCAATCGCCGCCAGATCGAGAGCCTGGCCGGCGCCGGCGCCTTTGACGGGGTCGAAGCCAACCGCCCGGCGGTCCATGCCGCCGCCGAGACGATCCTGTCGATCGCCGGCAGCGCCGCCGAGATGCGCGAGACCGGGCAGGGCGGACTGTTCGGCGGTGAAGGCGAGGGCGATCTCGCCCATATCCGCC
>JAIVHR010000255.1 GCA_020200935.1 Sphingomonadales bacterium | reverse complement strand
GCCTGGATCACCTCGAGCGGGGTGAAGCCGGCTTCCTGCAGCATCTCGAATTCGCCGATATAGGGAAAGCCCCAGCTCTGATAGATGAAGCCCGGATCCGATCCGACCGTCACCCGCCCGCCTCTGTTCTTGAACTCGTTGGTGAGCCGCATCCAGGGCTCGTAAAAATCGCGCCAGGCGGCCTCATCGGCGCTCGTCCAATCGTGATAATAGGAGCCGTGATTGGTCAGGCTCGGCTCGAAGAAGCGCCGGAGCGAGGGCAGTGTGTAGCGCTCGTGCCACTCGGCGGTGCGCGCCCGCATCACGTCGCGCGATGCCGAATAGATGTTGAAGGTCGGGCTCAAGGTCACGCCCTCCTCGATGAGAAAGTCGATATAGGCGTCCCATTCCGCGCTGCCCGGCTCGACGATCTGGCCGGCGAGCCGCGCGACCTCCGAAAAACGCGATTGCTCGTCGAGATAGTTATAGTCGTTCGGGTAACGGACGACCGCGCCGTCGGCGAGCAGCGATTCGAAATGGCCGTAAAAATGGGTGATGCCGTCGAGTCCCAGCTCGACGGCGCGGCGCGCGTTGGTCTGGGCGACGCCGCGCTGGCCGAGATGGGCGACGGTGCCGAGCCGCTGTATCTCGGCCTCCTCGAGCGCGGCGGCCAGAACCGGCGCACTTTCGGTGTTGAAGAATTTGACCCCGTCATAGCCTTGCGCGGCGGCCCAGCGCACCCATTGCCGCGCGCGCTCGGGCGTGTCGGCCGGGCCGTTCGGCCAGGCGCTGCCGAACACCGCATAGGGAAACAGCCGCGGCGCGACGATCGTGTTCGCCGCGCTGCGGTCGCGGTCCGCCAGCGACGTCGCGTCGGGATAGAAGGAGACGCCGCGTACGCTGGTGACGCCATGGGCGAGCCAGAGCCGGTAGCCATAGCCCGCATTGGGCGCCTTGTCGGGATCGCCGTTATGGCCGTGCGTGTCGACGAAGCCCGGCATCACATACATGCCCGCGGCATCGATCACCCGGTCGGCGGATTGCGGCGTGTTGGCGCGCGCGTCGCCACGATGGATGGCGGCGATCCGGTTGCCCTCGAGGACGATATCGACCGGCCCCTCGGGCGGCGCGCCCGATCCGTCGATCAGCGTCGCGCCGGCGATCACCAGCCGGGCATAGGGGCCGTCGCCTTCGCCGGGCTGCCGGTCGGCGACGCGTTCCATTTGCCCCTGCGCGAGCGCCGTGCTGGCCAAACCCAACAAGGTCAACATGAATATCCGGATCGTTGCCCGCATTGTCATTCCTCAATTATCGAACGCGTGTTCCTGCGAAGGCAGGAACTCAGGACCGCAAGCGATATCCCTGGCCGCCCTGGGCTCCTGCCTTCGCAGGAGCACATCGTCTACGTCAATCCCGGTGCTCGATCCGCAGCGGCAACCCGTCCTTGGGCCGCAGCGTGACCGAGCCCGAGGTTTCGACCTCATGGCCCGGCACCGGGGTAAAGCGCCAGCCGGCGAGCCAGTAAGCGAGGATCGCCAGTGCCTCGACGCGCGCGAAATGCGCGCCGACGCAGGTGCGCGGCCCGCCACCGAAGGGGAAATACTGGAAACGGTGGCGCTGCTTCTCGCCGCCCGGCCCAAAACGCTCGGGGTCGAAAGCGTCGGGATCGTCCCAAAGCGATTTGTGGCGGTGGAGCAGCCACGGCCAGATCGAGATGATGTCGCCGGGCGCGATGGCATGTTCGCCGAGCGCGTCGGCTTCGATCGCCTGGCGGTCGAAGCGCGGCGCCGACGGGTAGAGCCGCAGCGTCTCGTCGAGCACCTGCCGGAGAAGCGGCAGCCGCTCGGGCAGGTCCGCATCGTCGCCGCCCTCCGCCAACGCGGCCGCAGCCTCCGCGGCAGCGCGATCCTGCCAGACCGGCTGTTCGGACAGCAGGAACAGCGCCCAGCTCACCGCGTTCGCCGTCGTTTCGTGGCCGGCGAGATAGAAGGTCGCGGCATTGTCGACGGCGAGCTGGAGCCCTTCGTCGCGGCCGAATTGCTGCGTCAGCGCGGCGATCAGGCTGCCGAGGAAATCGTCTTGCGGCTCTCCGGCGGCCCGCTCGCGGACGAGATCGGCGAGCGTCTTGCGCAGGAAAAGCTGGCCCTTGCGCCCGCGCCGCAGCGTCGGGCTCCAGCCGATATCGGGCAGCCGCAGGATCGCCGAGACGCGCGCCGCGCCGCCGGCGGCGAGCGCATTGGCGATGTGCCGCATCGCTTCGGGCGTCTTGAGCCGGGGATCGCCGCCGAACAAAGTGTCGGCGATGATCCGCATCGTCGCCCGCGTCGCGGCTGCCGCCATGTCGCGCTCGCCCGGAGCCCAGCCCGCGGCCTCATCCTGCGCCGCCCCGGCAAAGGCCGGGATCAGGCCGTCTACCGCCGGCGGGGTGAAGTTCGCCGCGACGATCCGGCGCTGCTTTCGCCACAGCCCGCCGTCGGCCATCAGCAGCCCGCGCCCGATCAGCGGCCCGGCGAGCCGCTTGGCGATGTCGGGCTTGGCATAATTGGCGGCGTTGGTCTGGAACACGCGCTGGATGGCGTCGGGATCGAGCGGGATATGGACCGTGAAGCCGAACACCTCGCGCCGGATGTGCGGTTCGGTGAAGGCCTTTTCGGACCAGCCATAGACCGCGGTGCGCGCCCGCTCGCCGAACAATCCCGACCAAGGCAGCGCCGGCTTGACGTCGCGCGGCGGATGCGGCGGGACGAAACCCCGGCTCACGCGGCGGATGCCGTGAGGTTGGCGGCGTGGCGCGTCATTCCTCGGGCCTAAGCGGCTTGCATATCGGGCGCAAGCGCCGGCGCGCCGGCGCGCGGGCAGCGGACGAATAAACTCCACAAACGGATTGACGCCCGTAGCGAGCGCTCATAACAAATGCGCATGCGAATCATTCTCATTATCAAATAGCGGGGGTATAGGTGACCAGGAGCGCA
>JAIVHR010000004.1:10429-25233 GCA_020200935.1 Sphingomonadales bacterium | reverse complement strand
GAACAGCGGATAGGAACCGCGCGGCTCGAGATCGAGATGACTCGCCTGCTGTGTCTCAAGGCCGCCGATATGATGGACAAGGTAGGCAACAAGGCGGCGCGGCAGGAAATCGCAATGATCAAGGTCGCCGCTCCGCGCACTGCTCTAAGGATTCTCGACGATGCCATGCAGGCTCATGGTGCCGGCGGTTTGTCCGACGATTTTGGCCTTGCGCACGTCTATGCCGGAATGCGGGCACTCCGGATCGCCGACGGTCCCGACGAAGTGCATCTGCGATCGATCGCGCGCCAGGAGTTCGGTCGTCATCGCGAACGGATGCGCGCCTGGCGAGAGGGATAGGCCAGCCTGCCGTTTCGTTCAGGCGACAGCTGACATCTGCCGATCAATAACCGGCTTGATCGGAACCTCGCCGGCAAATGCGCCATAGCTGTGACCTGCCTGCCCAGCGATTCGGCTCCCGATGAATAGGTCGGACACCGCCTGCGGCGCGTGGCGGACCAGCAAGGCGGCTTGCAACAGTAGCGCCAGCTTCTCGGCGACATGGCGCGCCTCGGCCTCCGCCGGCGCCGCGCGATCTAGGATCGAGAGCAATTCTGCGGCCGCGGCGTCCAGTCGCTCATCCCCGCCCCCGGCCAGCGCGAGCTCGGCGGCATAGACTTCAAGAGCGGCCCCGGACTTGCGGGCGAGCGTACGCAGGATATCGAGGGCGATGACATTGCCCGAGCCCTCCCAGATCGCATTGAGCGGCGACTCGCGGAATAGCCGCGGCATCATGCTTTCCTCGACATAGCCCGCACCGCCGAGACACTCCATGCATTCATAGACAAACCCCGGACAGCGCTTGGTCAACCAGTATTTGGCGACCGCCACCGCCAGCCGGGAAAAGGCGCGTTCGCTTTCGTCAGTGCCGTCGAAAGCTCGTCCCACCCGCATCACGAGCGCGGCGGCGGCTTCATATTCAACCGCCAGATCGGCGAGCACGGAGCGCATCAGCGGCTGGTCGATAAGCGTCCTCTGGAAGACGCGGCGGCCCGACGTGTGGTGGAAGGCCTGGGCGAGCGCCATTCGCATAATCCCCAAGGTGCCGGCAATCGTGCCGAGACGCGTATGATGGACCATATCGATGATCACCTTGATCCCGCCGCCTTCCTCGCCAAGCAGTGCGCCATACGCATCGTGATATTCGATCTCGCTCGAAGCGTTGGATCGATTGCCGAGCTTGTCCTTGAGCCGCATGATCTGGATCGAATTGCGCTCGCCGTCGGGCGTCACCCGGGGCGCGAGGAAACAGGATAATCCATCTTCGGTGTAGGCGAGTGTCAGGAACCCGTCGCTCATGGGCGCCGAACAGAACCACTTATGGCCGATCAGACGGTAACTGCCGTTGTCCTGACGGTAGGCGCGGGTGGTATTGGCGCGAACATCGCTGCCCCCCTGTTTTTCGGTCATCGCCATGCCGATGGTGATGCCGCGCTTCGTGGCGATCGGGGCGAGATCGGGATCGTAGCGGCCGCCGAGCAGTTTCTCGAGCCATCGCGCATCCGCGCCGCCGGCCCGAAGGGCCGGCACAGCCGCATAAGTCATGCTCATCGGACACATGGTTCCGGCCTCGGCCTGCGTAAACAACGCCAGCCTGGCGGCATGGGCGACATGGCCGCCGGGACGGTTCACAGTCCAGGCCACATCATGGATGCCGCAATCCATCGCTCGGGTCATCAGCTCATGATAGGCCGGGTGAAAGCGCACCTCGTCGATTCGGCGCCCATAGCGATCGAAGGAAAGTAGCTCGGGCGGATGACGATTGGCGAGCATGCCAAGCTCGAGCATTTCCGCGGACCCTGCCTGCTCTCCGAGCTCTCGGAGCGACTCGTCGAGCCATTCGCCTCCCTCGCGCAGCGCCGCTTCGCGAAGTGCCGCATCGGCGGTGTAGAGATTGGTCCCAGCAAAATCATCCGGTTGATTGGTGACCTCATGCGTCGGCAGCAGGCTGGTCGGCGGAATGCGAGCCATCATGATCTCCCTTCGGCAGCATATAATCGACCATAGCAGGAGGGAACGTCTGTCAAAGCCGAACTGCCGCTCGGGCATTCCGCGCAACGAGAAAATCCATATGCAATGATATGGATCAAGAATCATGATTTGGTGCCCGCTTAAGAGTGGCCCCACAATATGTGGGAGGTTTTTGTGGACTTCGAAGTTGCGCTGGCAGAAGAGATCTGGACGCTAAAATATCGCTATTCACCCCCGGAAGGGGAACCTGATAGGGATTTTGCCGGCACCGCCTCACGCGTCGCGCGAGCTGTCGCGCAGGCGGAAAAGGAGGGCGAGCGCAACGAATGGAGGGCTCGCTTTTTCGAAGCAATGGAGGACCTGCGATTTATTCCGGCCGGACGCATCATGGCCGGGGCCGGCACCGGACGGTCCGTTACGCTTTTCAACTGCTTCGTGATGGGCACGATCCCGGACAGCCTTGACGGAATTTTCGAACAGCTGGGGGAAGCCGCGCTCACGATGCAGCAAGGCGGCGGCGTGGGTATGGATTTTTCCACCATTCGGCCCCGGGGTAGCCCGGTCCGGGGCGTGGGCGCCGACGCCTCGGGCCCGCTTTCCTTCATGGATTGCTGGGATTCGATGTGCCGCACCGTGCAATCCGCCGGGCAGCGGCGCGGCGCGATGATGGGCTGCATGCGGATCGATCATCCGGACATTGAAGATTTCATAGACATTAAGCGCGATCCGGCACGCCTCAGGAACTTCAATCTGTCCGTGCTGGTCACCGACGCCTTTATGACGGCGCTTGGCGCCGACGCCGAATGGCCGTTGTCGTTCGGCGGAGAAACCTATTGTACGCTGCGCGCCCGGGAGCTCTGGGACAGGCTGATGCGAGCCACATACGATTGTGCGGAGCCCGGCGTGATCTTCGTCGATCGTGTCAATCAGCAGAACAACCTTGCACATTGCGAGACGATCAGCGCCAGCAATCCCTGCGGCGAGCAGATGCTGCCGTCATACGGCGCCTGCCTGCTCGGCTCGATAAATCTCGCCCGGCTCGTAGAGCGTCCGTTCGAGAACGATGCCGATGTGGCAGAAGAGGAGCTTGTAGATCTCACCCGCACGGCGATACGGTTTCTCGACGATGTCATCGACGTCTCGCGGTATCCGCTGGAGCAGCAGGAAGAGGAAGCCAAAGCGAAGCGCCGCATCGGCCTCGGGATCACCGGACTCGCCGATGCGCTGCTGTTCTGCGGCCTTTCCTATGGGAGTGCCCGAGCGGTCGAGCGGACGCAGCGCTGGCTCCAGATCATCAAGCGCGAGGCCTATCGCGCTTCGGCGCTGCTGGCTGCGGAGAAGGGGCCGTTTCCGCTTTATGACGAATGCATGTTACAGACGCCGAACCTCATCGCCCTCGACGATGAAACTCGCAGTCTCGTCGCCGCGCATGGTTTGCGTAACGGCTGCCTGACCTCGATCGCTCCGACCGGCACGACCTCACTACTCGCCGGGAATGTCTCCTCCGGAATCGAGCCTGTATTCGCCTATTCCTATGAGCGACGGATCCGGCAAGCCGATGGAACCAACCGTCAGGAACCTGTCGAGGACTATGCAATGCAGGTGTGGCGGAGACTGAAGGGGGACGAGGCGGCGCCGGAAGAATGGTTCGTCAGTGCGCAGACGCTGACGCCCTCCGATCATTTGACCATGCAGGCTGCAGCGCAGGCTCTGGTCGACAGTTCGATCTCCAAGACCGTGAATTGCCCCGAGGACATTTCATTCGAACATTTCGCTAACATCTATACCGAAGGCTATCATCTCGGCTGCAAAGGCCTCACGACCTACCGTCCGAACGCCGTGACCGGCTCGATACTCAGCGTGAAGGAGGACAAGCCCCAGGCCGATCCGGTTCGAGCACCGCTGACGCCGCGCGAAGAAACTCTGCACGGCACGACTTATAAGCTCAAATGGCCGGACAGCGCGCATGCCGTATATGTCACGATCAACGATCTCGATCAGGATGGCGCCAAGCGGCCCTTCGAGATCTTCGTCAATTCGAAGAACATGGAGCATTATGCCTGGACGCTGGGGCTGACCCGGATGATCTCAGCCGTGTTCCGCCGGGGCGGAGACCTTTCCTTCGTTCCCGAAGAATTGAAGGCGGTGTTCGATCCGCGCGGCGGCGCCTGGATGCAGGGCCGATACGTGCCTTCTTTGCTCGCGGCGATCGGCGGGGTTATCGAGCGCCATCTAGAACCCGAGCTCGAGCTGGGATCGTTACCCGACAAGACTGAAGCTGCAGTTCGACCGTACAAATCGTGCAATTCGTGTGGCGCGCCGGCGGTGATCCGGCTCGAGGGCTGCGACAAGTGTCTCGAATGCGGCTATTCGAAATGCGGCTGACCGGCGGCTTGGCCCGGTACAGACTGGAGCGTTTTCGCGCCGTGCTATTGATCGAGATCATCCCACCATGCAGAACAACGTCGTACACGAATCCGTATAGATCGGAATTTGGCCGGATGAGCTGAGCGAATGAACGCGCAAGTCGCAGATCGAACGGAGGGCATGATCGACGGCTTCGGCCGTCGCATCACCTATGTCCGCATGTCGGTCACCGACCGCTGCGATCTGCGGTGCCGCTACTGCATGGCCGAGCACATGCGCTTCCTGCCGAAGCGCGACATTCTCGATATCGAGGAGATCGTCGCGCTGGCCGACATTTTCATCGGCCGTGGCGTGCGGCGCATCCGGCTGACTGGCGGCGAGCCGCTCGTCCGGCGCGGCTTCGATCAGTTGGTCGCGGCGCTGGGAAGCCGCATCGGGAAGGGGCTCGACGAACTCACCCTGACCACCAACGGCACCCAGCTCGAGCCTGCACTCCGGGCGCTACCGCCACATCACCCGCGGCGGCGATTTGGGCACCGTTTTGGGCGGCCTCGAAGCTGCCTCGGCCGCTGGCCTATCGATCAAGATCAACATGGTCGGGCTCGCCGGCTTCAATGACGACGAGATCGAAGACATGCTGCCTTGGTGCGCCGGGCGGGGATTCGATCTCACGTTGATCGAAACGATGCCGTTGGGCGAGGTCGAAGAGGACCGCTCCGACCGCTATCTGCCGCTCGACGGCGTCAAACGGCTGCTCGAAGGGCGCTTTGGCCTCACGCCCTCCTTCCATCGTACCGGCGGGCCGGCGCGCTATTTCGACGTCGACGGACTCGGCATGCGGCTCGGCTTCATCACCCCGCTCACCGAGAATTTCTGTGCTGGCTGTAACCGCATTCGCGTTGCAGCGACCGGAACGGTCTTCGGCTGTTTGGGTCGCGACCAGAAGGTCGAGCTGCGCGAGGCGCTGCGCGAGGGCGGGCGCGAGGCGGTCAACGCGCTGCTCGACCGGCTACTCGCCGACAAGCCTAAGGGCCACGATTTCCGGATCGCGGCGGCGCGACCGGCGGTGGCTCGTCATATGAGTTTGACCGG
The DNA here is from genome assembly GCA_020200935.1 of Sphingomonadales bacterium. Taxonomy (GTDB): domain Bacteria; phylum Pseudomonadota; class Alphaproteobacteria; order Sphingomonadales; family Sphingomonadaceae; genus Parasphingopyxis. Next base: position 19,764 of record JAIVHR010000004.1, on the reverse strand, counting down.
CGGATAGGGGGCTGGAAAGGGATGGTTTTGACTTCGATCAAATCATCGAGATTTCAACCGATGCAGGTGACGGCACTTGATCAGTCGATATCTGCCTCTTCGCAACAGGCAGGGCGGGCTACCATCTGACTTACGGCATAAAGGGGTCGTCGAATGAGTGAGGAAGCGATGGGGCGGACCGCCGAGGGCGCCGGCCGGATGCTCGGAATGAGCACGCTCGCCTTCACCATCTGTTTCGCAGTGTGGACGATCTTCTCGATCATCGGCATCCAGATCAAGGAAGACCTCGCCCTTTCGGACACCCAGTTCGGGCTCCTCGCCGGCACGCCGATATTGACCGGTTCTCTGAGCCGGATCATGCTCGGTATCTGGACCGATCAGTATGGCGGCCGACTGGTCTTCACGCTGACGATGCTTGCCGCCGCCTTCGCGACATTCCTGCTTTCCTATGCCGAAAGCTACGAGCTGATGCTGCTCGCCGCTCTCGGCGTCGGCCTTGCTGGCGGCAGCTTCGCGGTCGGCATCGCCTATGTCTCCAAATGGTATCCGACCGAAAAGCAGGGCACCGCGCTTGGCATCTTCGGCGCGGGCAATGTCGGCGCTGCGGTCACCAAGCTGGTCGCGCCGCTGGTGCTGGTCGCCTATGGCTGGAATTCCGTCGCGCAGCTCTGGGCGCTTGCCCTGCTCGTCATGGCGGTCGTTTTCTGGATCACCACCAAGGACGATCCCGATCTTTGCCGGCGCAAGGCGAGCGGCGAAAAGCCGCGCTCGACGCTGCTCCAGCTCGAACCGCTCAGGAAGCAGCAGGTCTGGCGCTTCGCGCTCTACTATTTCTTCGTCTTCGGCGCCTTCGTCGCACTCGCCCTGTGGCTGCCGCACTATCTGATCGAAGTCTACGGACTCGACATCAAGACCGCCGGTATTCTCGCCGCCGCCTATTCGATTCCGGCCAGCTTGTTCCGCGCCTATGGCGGCCATCTCTCGGACCGCTTCGGGGCGCGCAAGGTGATGTATGCGACGTTCGGGGTGTCGCTGGTCTGCCTGTTCATGCTCTCGTATCCCGAGACGGATTACATCATTCATGGCATCCGCGGGCCTATCGCCTTCTCGACCTCGATGGGCTTGGTACCTTTCGTTGTAACGATCTTCGTGCTCGGCTTCTTCATGAGCCTGGGCAAAGCAGCCGTCTACAAGCACATTCCGGTCTATTATCCGAACCATGTCGGGTCGGTCGGCGGACTGGTCGGCATGATCGGCGGTCTCGGCGGTTTTATGCTGCCGATCGCCTTCGGGGTGATGAACGACGTCACCGGGATCTGGACGAGCTGTTTCATGCTGCTGTTCTTCCTTGTCGCCCTAGCGCTCGGTTGGATGCATTTCGCGGTCCGGCAGATGGAGCAACGGGCGGTCGGCAAGGAACTGTCCGAGCTCCCCGAATTCCCCGAGATGCAAGAGATCCACGAACCCGAAGCGCACAAGGCGGCGATTCCCAAGACGCTTACCGACTGGCGGCCCGAAGACGAAACCTTCTGGGCCGAGCACGGCAGCAAGATTGCCCGCCGCAACCTGTGGATCTCGATTCCCTGCCTGCTGCTCGCGTTCGCGGTCTGGATGGTCTGGTCGGTGGTTATCGCACAGCTGCCGACGATCGGCTTTGACTATACGACCGATCAGCTGTTCTGGCTCGCCGCGTTGCCCGGGCTGTCGGGCGCGACCTTGCGCATCTTCTATAGCTTCATGGTGCCGATATTCGGCGGCCGGCTGTGGACCACCTTATCGACGCTCTCGCTGCTCGTCCCGGCCTTCGGCATCGGCTATGCCGTGCAGAACCCCGACACGCCCTATTTCATCTTCCTTGTGCTCGCGCTACTCTGCGGGCTGGGCGGCGGCAATTTCGCTTCGTCGATGGCCAACATAAGCTTCTTTTTCCCCAAGCGGCAGAAGGGCAACGCGCTGGCGCTCAATGCCGGCCTCGGTAATGCCGGTGTATCGGTGATGCAGTTCGTCGTGCCGCTGGTGATCACCGCCGGTGTATTCGGCGTAATCGGCGGGGAGCCGCAGGTGACCGCGGAGGGCGGACGGCTATGGTTGCAGAATGCCGGCTTCATCTGGATCCCCTTTATCATCATCTCCTCGATCCTCGCCTGGTTCGGGATGAACGATATTGCCTCAGCGCAGGCGAGTTTCTCCGAGCAGGCTGTGATCTTCCAGCGCAAGCACAATTGGATCATGTGCTTCCTCTATACCGGCACCTTCGGGTCGTTCATCGGCTATTCGGCCGGCTTCCCGCTGCTGTCGAAGATTGCCTTTCCCGATGTCGACTCGCTCAAATACGTCTTTCTCGGACCGCTCGTCGGCGCAATATCGCGCGCCGCGACGGGTTGGGTATCGGATAGATGGGGCGGCGCACGCGTCACCTTCTGGGTGTTCCTGCTGATGATTACGGCGGTTGCCGGGGTGCTCTATTTCCTCGGCATCAAGGATCAGCCGGGCGCTTTCTGGGGCTTCTTCGCGATGTTCATGCTGCTGTTCTTCGCCACCGGCGTGGGCAATGCATCGACTTTCCAGATGATCCCGATCATCATGCGCAAGGAGATGGAAAGGGTGATGCCCGCGAGTGCCAATGGTGAAAAGCTGCGGCAGGCCGAGAAGGAATCGGCGGCGATCATCGGCTTCACCTCGGCGATTGCCGCCTATGGCGCCTTCTTCATTCCCAAGGCCTACGGCACCTCGATTTCGATGACCGGACTTCCAGACGCGGCTCTCTGGGGCTTTTTGATGTTCTATGTCGCCTGTGCCGCGGTGACCTGGATCGTCTATTCGCGCGGCGGCGGCATGCTCCACGATATTGAACGCGGCCGCGAAACTCCGCTTCGGCCCGCTCCCGCGGCATGACCATGAGGACCAATCCATGAGCCATTTCCTCGATCGCCTGACCTACTTCCGCAGGGAGCACAGCAAATTTTCGGATGGTCATGGCATCACCACCAACGAGAGCCGCGAATGGGAGGACGCGTATCGCAAGCGCTGGGCGGCCGACAAGGTCGTCCGCTCGACGCATGGCGTGAACTGCACCGGCTCATGCTCGTGGAAGATCTACGTCAAGGGTGGCATCGTTACCTGGGAGACCCAGCAGACCGACTATCCGCGTACCCGGCCCGACCTTCCCAACCACGAACCGCGAGGCTGCCCACGCGGCGCGAGCTACAGCTGGTATCTGTATTCGGGAACGCGGATCAAATATCCGCTCGTACGCGCCCGGCTGATCCGCCACTGGCGCGAGGCGCGGGCGACGATGAGCCCGGTCGCTGCATGGCGCGCGATCGTGCAGCATAAAGCCAAGCGCCGCGACTGGGTTTCGAAGCGCGGCCGCGGCGGCTTCGTGCGTGCGGGCTGGGACGAGGTCACCGAGATCATCGCCGCGGCAAACGCCTATACGATCAAGGAATATGGACCCGACCGGATCGCCGGCTTCTCGCCGATCCCGGCCATGTCGATGGTCTCCTATGCCGCCGGAAGTCGCTATCTGTCGCTGATCGGCGGAAACTTGCTGAGCTTTTACGATTGGTATTGCGACCTGCCGCCATCCTCGCCCCAGACTTGGGGCGAGCAGACTGACGTCCCCGAAAGCGCCGACTGGTACAATGCCGGCTTCCTGCTGGTCTGGGGTTCCAACATTCCGATGACCCGCGCGCCCGACGCCCATTTCTATTCCGAGGTTCGCTATCGCGGCGCGAAGAGCGTCGTCATCGCACCCGATTATAACGAGGCCGCTAAATTCTCTGACATGTGGCTTCATGCGAAGCAGGGCACCGATGCGGCGCTGGCGCTTGCCTTCGGTCACGTCATCCTGCGCGAATTCTATATCGACCGGCAGGCCGAATATTTCGCCGACTACAGCCGACGCTATTCGGATTTTCCGCTGTTGGTGCGGCTCGTCGAGCGCGACGGACGGCTGATACCCGACCGGCTGATGCGCGCGGCCGACATCAAGGGCGGGCTCGGCGAGGAGAACAATCCCGACTGGAAGGCGATCGCCTTTGACGAACTGTCGGACAAGATCGTCGCGCCGCTCGGGTCGGTCGGCTATCGCTGGGGCGAGCAGGGCAAATGGAATCTCGAGGAGAAGGACGGCCAGGGACGCGAGGTGCGCTTGCGCACGAGCCTGGCCGGCGTCGAGGACGATATCAAGCCGGTCGCCTTCCCCTATTTCGGAGGGATAGCGCCGCACGATTTCGTCGCCACCGACCATGAGGAAGTGCTGCTCCGCAACCTGCCGGTGAAGGAGATCGATCTTGTCGATGGCGGAAAGACCTATGTCGCCACGGTATTCGACCTGTTCTGCGCCAATTACGGAGTAGATCGCGGTTTCGGCGGCGGAAACGTCGCGAAGGACTATGACGACGATACGCCCTTCACACCTGCGTGGGCGGAAAAGATCACGGGCATCTCGCGCGATGCGATCATTCAGGTGGCGCGCGAATTCGCCGCCAATGCGGAGACCACCAAAGGCCGGTCGATGGTGATCCTCGGCGCGGGGCTCAACCATTGGTACCATATGGACATGAGCTACCGCGGCATCATCGCGATGCTGGTAATGTGCGGTTGCGTCGGCCAGTCGGGCGGCGGCTGGTCGCATTATGTCGGCCAAGAGAAACTACGCCCGCAAACCGGCTGGCTACCACTGGCCTTCGCGCTCGACTGGCAGCGGCCGCCGCGCCAGATGAACGGTACCAGCTTCTTCTACGCTCACACCGACCAATGGCGCTATGAGAGTCTGCGGATGTCCGAAATCCTGTCACCTCTGGCGCCCGAGGGCGATTGGTCGGGCAGTCTGATCGACTACAACATCAAGGCCGAGCGAATGGGCTGGCTTCCCTCGGCGCCGCAGCTCGAGACCAATCCTATCGAACTCGGCAATGGTTTTGCTGAATCGGGCGCCGATCCCGTCAAAGCCATCCCCGAGGCGCTGAAGGCGGGCAAGCTGAAACTTGCGTGCGAGGATCCCGACAATCCGAGGAACTGGCCGCGCAACATGTTCTTCTGGCGCTCGAATGTGCTCGGCGCCAGCGGCAAGGGCCACGAATATTTCCTCAAGCATTTCGTCGGTTCGCTGCACGGCGTTGTCGGCACTGATGATGAAGCCGCCGGCCACGACCGACCCAAGGATGTCGTCTGGCACGAGGAGGCACCGGTTGGAAAGCTCGACCTGATGGTCAATATCGATTTCCGCATGTCGACCACCAGCGTCTATTCGGACATCGTCCTGCCGACCGCCACCTGGTACGAGAAACACGACCTCAACACCTCCGACATGCACCCCTTCATCCACCCGCTTACTGCGGCGGTGGACCCCGCTTGGGAGACTAGGAGCGACTGGGACATCTTCCGGACCATCGCGAAGAAATTCTCGGAAATCGCTCCGGAAGAACTCGGGATCGAGCATGATCTGGTGATGACGCCGATCCTGCATGACACGCCGGGAGAGTTGGCCCAGCCTTACGAGCCTAAGGATTGGAAGAAGGGCGAGTGCGAGCCGATTCCCGGCAAGACGATGCCCGCGATCCATCTTGTCGAGCGGAACTATCCGGAGACCTACGCCCGCTTCACCTCGATCGGCCCCGCGCTCGAAAAGCTGGGAAATGGCGGCAAGGGTATCGGCTGGAACACCGAACATGAAGTTGAGCTGCTCGGGAAGCTCAACGGCATCGTTCCCGACGGGCCGACCGCGGGGCGGCCACGCGTCGATACCGACATCGAAGCCTGCGAGACGATTCTCACGCTCGCGCCCGAAACCAATGGCGAGGTCGCGGTCAAGGCATGGGAGGCGCTGTCCAAGATGACCGGCCGCGCTCACGCACATCTCGCCCACGGTAAAGAAGAGGAGAAAATCCGCTTCCGTGACGTCGTTGCGCAGCCGCGCAAGATCATCTCTTCCCCCACCTGGTCAGGGCTCGAAAGCGAGAAGGTTTGCTACAATGCCGGTTATACCAATGTGCACGAGCTGATTCCGTGGCGTACGCTGACGGGGCGCCAGCAGCTCTATCAGGACCATCACTGGATGCGCGCCTTTGGGGAAGGCTTCGTCACCTGGCGGCCGCCGATCGACACCAAAACTGTGCTGCAAGTGCTGAACAAGCTGCCCAACGGCAACAGGGAAATTATGCTCAATTTCCTGACGCCGCACCAAAAATGGGGAATCCATTCGACCTATACTGAAAATCTCATCATGCTCAGCCTCAACCGTGGCGGACCGATGTTCTGGCTCAGCGAAGACGACGCTAAAACCGCCGGGATCGAGGACAATGACTGGATCGAAGCGTTCAATATCAATGGTGCTTTGACCGCCCGCGCGATCGTCTCGCAGCGCATCCGACCGGGCTCGGCGATCATGTATCATGCGCAGGAAAAGCTCGTGAACACGGTGGGCTCGGAGATCACCGGCCAGCGAGGCGGCATCCACAATTCGGTCACGAGGATCAACATGAAGCCGACCCACATGATCGGCGGCTATGCGCAGCTCGCCTACGGCTTCAACTATTATGGGACTGTCGGCGCCAATCGGGACGAATGGGTGATCGTACGTAAGATGAGCGAAATCAACTGGTTCGACAAGGCTGCCGAAGACAGCCTCGACGTCGAGGGTGGCACGGCCGACTGGGGAACGGGCTCAGCACCGAGATCGAACGCGGGCAAGGAGACGGCACGATGAAAGTCCGCGCACAGATCGCCATGGTCCTCAACCTCGACAAGTGCATCGGGTGTCACACCTGCTCGATCACCTGCAAAAACGTTTGGACCAACCGTGAAGGCATGGAATATGTGTGGTTCAACAATGTCGAGACGAAACCGGGCATCGGCTATCCCAAGGACTGGGAAAACCAGAAGCGCTGGCAGGGCGGCTGGGTCCGCAAGAAAAATGGCAAGATCGTGCCGCGCCAGGGCGCCAAATGGCGCATCCTGTCGAAGATCTTCGCCAACCCGCATCTGCCCGAGATCGACGATTTCTACGAGCCTTACACCTTCGAATATGAATGGCTGCAATCAGCGCCCGAGCTCCAGGCCCAGCCCTCGGCCAAGCCGCGCTCGCTGATCACCGGCGAGGTGATGAAAAAGATCGAGTGGAGCGGCAACTGGGAGGACATGCTCGGCGGTGAGTTCGAGAAGCGGTCCCAGGATTATAATTTCGACGGCATCGAGAAGGAGATCTACGGCCAGTTCGAGCAGACCTTCATGATGTATCTGCCTCGACTGTGCGAACACTGTCTCAATCCCGCCTGTCTCGCCTCGTGTCCGTCGGGCGCGATCTACAAGCGCGCCGAGGACGGCATCGTGCTCATCGACCAGGAAAAATGCCGCGGCTGGCGGATGTGTGTGTCGGGCTGCCCCTACAAGAAGATCTATTACAACTGGTCGACCGGCAAGTCTGAGAAATGCATATTCTGCTATCCGCGGATCGAGACAGGCCAGCCGACCGTTTGCTCGGAAACCTGCGTTGGCCGAATCCGCTATCTCGGTGTTGTTCTCTACGATGCCGACAAGATCGAGGCCGCCGCCTCGGTGCCCGAAGAGCGCGATCTCTATGAAGCCCAGCTCGGAGTGTTCCTCGATCCACATGATGCCGAGGTTCAGGAGGCGGGGCGGCGCGAAGGCATACCCGAGCAATGGCTCGAGGCGGCGATTCGCTCGCCGGTTTACAAGATGGCGATGGAATGGAAGATCGCCTTCCCGCTCCATCCCGAATACCGCACCTTGCCGATGGTATGGTATGTTCCGCCCTTGTCGCCGATCCAGTCGGCGGCCGAAGCCGGCAAGATCTCCGCCAAGGACGGCATGCCCGACGTCCGTTCGCTGCGCATCCCGCTCAAATATTTGGCGAACCTGCTCACCGCGGGGGAGGAGGAGCCGATCGCCACGGCACTCGAGCGGATGCTGGCGATGCGCGCCTATATGCGCGCCAAGAGCGTCGAGGGGCGGATCGATCCTTCGATCGCAGAGCGAGCCGGTCTCACCGGTCCGATTATCGAGGATATGTACAAGATCATGGCGCTCGCCGCCTATGAAGACCGATATGTCATCCCAACCACGCATCGCGAGTTCGATGAAGACGCCTATGTGCTGCGCGGCTCGTCCGGCTTTGGCTTTCGCGAGGGGACTGAGGGCTCGACCAAGGCCAACTTGTTCGGAGGCGCCAAGAAGACGCCCCGTAAGCGCTATATGGACATCCCGACATGAAGTTGACGTTGCGATCCCTCGCCGCTTTGCTCGGCTATCCTTCGGCCGAGCTCAAGCAGCATATCGGCGCGCTGCGTGCCGCCATTCACGAGGAGGCAGTGCTTGCGCAGCCGGTGCTCGATGCACTGGAACCGCTGCTCAAAGCCTACGAACGCGACGAGCTGCTCGATCTCCAGGCTGCCTATAGTGAGCTGTTCGACCGCTCGCGTTTGCTGTCGCTCAACCTGTTCGAACATGTCCACGGCGAGAGCAAGGAGCGCGGCCAGGCGATGATCGATCTCGGCCAACAATATCTTGAATCGGGATTTCTTCTCGAAAGCGCCGAGCTTCCCGATTTCATACCGGTGTTCCTCGAATATGCATCCTGCCTGCCCGAGGCCGAGGCGCGTGATATGCTCGGCCAGCCGGCGCATGTTTTCGTCGCGCTCGCCGAGCGGCTCGATGAGAGGAAGGTACCCCAGGCGGCGATCTTCCATGCGCTGATCGCCGCCGCCGGCGCAAAGCCCGATGCCGAAGCACTGGCCGAATTGAAGGAACGGACGCCCGAAGAGGACCCGTCTAGGATCGACGAGGAATGGGAGGAGGCTCCGGTGACCTTCAATTCCGGCGGCGCCCACCAGATGGGCGGCCCGACCGGTTTCACCGCCAAGATCCGCGCCGCCAATCGCAACGTCAAAGCCTAAGGGAGAAGCGGGATGTCCGATTTCATCAATCAGCTGGCATTCGGATGGTATCCGTATCTCGCCGTCACCGTGCTTGTCGTCGGCAGCATCCTGCGTTTCGACAAGGACCAGTATAGCTGGCGCTCACAATCGAGCCAGTTCCTGCGCCGCAAGCAGATGGTGCTCGGCTCGAATCTCTTCCACCTCGGCATTCTGGTTCTGCTCGTTGGCCATGTCGTCGGACTGCTAACGCCGATCAATGTGTTCGACACGATCGGGATCTCGCATGGCTTCAAGCAGACCGCCGCGCTGGTCGTCGGCGGAATAGCCGGAATCGCGGCCTTCGTGGGTTGTTCGTTGCTTCTCCACCGCCGGCTTTTCGATCCCCGGATCCGTCTGAGCTCGAGTTTTCTGGATATTCTTGTGCTGGTGCTGATC
>JAIVHR010000004.1:0-10374 GCA_020200935.1 Sphingomonadales bacterium | reverse complement strand
TTCTTGTGCTGGTGCTGATCTGGTCGCAGCTCGTACTCGGTATCCTCACCACTTGGTGGACGATACGGCATCTCGACGGCAGCGAGATGGTGCGGTTCATGGGCTGGGCCCAAGGCATCTTGAGGGTCGATCCCGCCGCTCCGGAGCTGATCAAGGATGTTGCGCTGGTCTATAAGTTGCATATCGTTCTAGGGCTGACGCTCTTTCTTATCACCCCCTTCACCCGTCTCGTGCACATCTGGAGTGCGCCGGTCTGGTTTCTGCTGCGGCCAGGATATCAGATCGTCCGCTCGCGCACGTCGCAGAAAAAGCCGGATTATAGCGCGACCCACGGCCCTGCTGGAAGTGCACCTGCCCATGGCAGGACGACCGCCCTTCGGCAGGAAGCGGAGAGCGGGCAAGCGACATGACTAGAAGACTGGACGTCATTAACGTCGAAGCCGATCCGCCCCGGCCAGCACCAGCCATGCCAAGCGCCTGCGAAAGCGGCGGCTGCGGCGGCCCCGACGAGGCTATACAGATGCCGCCGCCGCCGAGCTTTGGCGAAGTGCGCGTGAACGGCGTCGAAATAGCACCCGAGGCTATTGCCCAGGAGATCCAGCATCACCCGGCACCCGATGCCGAGACAGCCTGGATCGAAGCCGCGCGCGCACTTGCCGTGCGAGAGCTGTTGCTCCAGCAGGCACGCCTGCTTGATCTCGAGGCGCAGCCGGAAACCGACGAGAGCGGCCGCCGCGAGGCCGACGACGACGCTCTGATCGGCGCACTGCTTGAGCAGGAGGTGGAACCCGCCACCCCGAGCGAACCGGAGTGCCGCCGATATTATGACGCGCAACCCGAACGATTCCGCACGCCCGACCTGTTCGAGGCGTCGCATATCCTGATCGAGCCTGAGGGCGAGGGTGAGTCGGAATGGCAGGCGGCCGAACAACAGGCGCGTGGAATTGCCGAGCAGGTCGGCGACGATCCGCAGGTCTTCGCCGAGGCCGCCCGCAGCTTTTCAAAATGCCCGTCGGCGCAACAAGATGGATCGTTGGGGCAGGTGCGCCGTGGCGAACTCGTTCCGTCGGTGCAGGAGGCGCTTGAGGCTCTTTCCGAGGGAACGACCGGCCGCGACCCGGTTAAGTCCAGCTTCGGTTGGCATGTCTTACGCCTTCAGCGGCGGATCGAAGGCCACACATTGCCCTTCGAGGTCGTCGCCGAGAAGATCGCCGACACGCTCGAGGCGCGCAGTTGGTCGGTGTCGGCGACGCGCTATGTGGCTGGCCTCGCCTCTGTCGCCAATGTCGAGGGCATTGTGATCGAGGCGGCTGGTTGATGCCTATTCTGGGTGACATACTCGCCGCCGCGCGAGATTCGTCCTCTGCGTTTCAAGGTTGGCTCGCCGCCGCAAACCCCGAGCTAGCCGGCCAGGTGCGAACGGCCGCCCAGGAGGTGGGTGTTACACCGACCGGGTATGTGCGGATGGCAATTGCCGATTTTTCCCGTCTCGCGCCGGAGGAAGATTGGGCGACTCTGACCTCGAATCTCCGCGACAGCGGAGATCCCGGGACGACCTGTCTTTTGGCTATGGTGCACTGGCGCTTGACCGCAACGACATGCGGCGAGCATTGTGCGGCACACGAGCAGGAAGGAGAGTCCCATGACCGAGCGACCTGAACAAAGCACATCTCCCGGCTCATCGCTCAATCCAGGGCTGAAGAGCGAAACCGATACCAGCCACGATGTCGAGCGGAGTCGCGCTCCGCTCGAAACGACGATGGCACATGAAGGCCAGGGACGGGTATGGCCGTTAGTCTGGCTGGTCGTAGCGATCGTCGGCGTACCTTTGGTGATCTACTTTCTGGTATAGCGTTCGGGCGCTCGGCGAGACTAGAAGATCCACGCTGCTTGAAGCCAGAATTTGCGTGTATCCACGCCGAACCCGACCGCATTGTAATCGGCGAATTTCGCCAGCAGACCGACAGGCCCAATCCGGAATCCGAGCGAGGCATTCCATTCGGTGCCATATTCGATATCGCCAGCGGCACTGTCATACTGGTGAAAAGCGATATTGGCGTTGAGGCCCGGTAGCAATGCGATTCCGTTAAACGACCGTCCCACCGACACCCAGGCGTCCTGAAGCCCTGCGGGGGGCGTGGTGAGGAACAGATCGGCCCACCCGTTGAATTTGTGCAGCGTCGCCATTGGCGTCTGCACGGCAATACCATTGTCGCTGCCAAGCTCCTCCCAGCCGGCACCGATCGAAAAGCCGGCGAGACTCGATCTGCCCTCCAACGACCAATAGTCGGCCGCATAGTCGAACGGGTTCCGCCCGAGATCGGATTGCCGGGCATAGCTCGCCCGCAGCGTGACCGCGAGGTGCTCGCCGAGCGGAAGACTGCCGCTGACAATGGCGCCGTAGGTCTGACTGCTGTTGGCGAGTAATAATAATTCGTCATAGTCGATCAGATAGGCGAACAGCTTGCCCTCGATCGGCCCAAGAGATGCGCCTGCGCCGGCGAAAACGAAATCGCCGTCGAGCGAGCTGCGCGGTCCCGCGTCACTGCCAAAGATCGTCCGCTGATCAATCGCATAGGTGAGGTCGAGAGAGATGGGCCCGAGCGCGGCCTCTCCGCGCAAAGCATCGAAGGTTTGCTCGTTCTGCCGCCATCCGACCGAGCCGACCCAGCGTTGATCGTCGAGATTGATGCGCTGACGACCGAGCGTAACGGTCGTGTCCTCGGACGCATATTGCATTTGAAGCCGATTGAGCTCGATATTCGCTGGATCCGCGACGACAGAGAATTGCGACCGTCGTTGCCTATCGGCTAGCGGGAAGGGAAAGGCGTTGTAGTCGTCAACCACTGCACCGGTCGCTTCGCTTTCGACCAGCAGCGAGAAGTGACCAGCCCTGGCCTGCACGCCAGCGCGAAGACGCAAGGTTAGCGCGTCGGCGTCGAGCGCCGGCTGCTCGACATGCTCGTAACGTAGGCGCGCATCGATCAACGGCGTGATCTCGATCGCACCGGGCGAGGCCGCGGATTCCTCAGCCTGCGCCGCGCCGGCCGCGCCAACGAGCAACATCGATGCAAATGCAATCCGGGCGAGATTCCTACGCACTTGTCATTCCTTTCACAGCGTCGAAGAATGCGCTTGATCGGGATAGAAGTCCGCACGGAAGCGGCCCATGATCTTAATCAAATCCCCGGCCGCGGGTTGGGAGAAAGCGTGCGGTAGATGGCCGATCCGATGATCCTGATCCTCGCCGGCGGCGAAGGGCGCCGCATCGGCGGCCGAAAACCGCTGCGTCGGCTGGCTGGCCGCAGTCTGATCGACAGAGTGATCGACTATGCTCGCGACCACACGGATCTCGTTGCTCTGAGTGTCGTGCGTGGCGGGCAAGCAAGAGATCTGCCCCAAATCACCGACGATCCGGAAATCGACGGGCCGCTCGGTGGTCTTGCCTCCGGTCTGCGATTCGCCAGAGAGCAGGAACGCGAATTTCTGCTCACGCTCCCCTGCGACATGCCGTTCCTTCCCGGAGACTTGCTGCCCCTCCTGAAGCGAGCGATCGACCGCTCGACAGTGGCGGTTGCCAGCAGCGGCGGTTTTGTTCATCCGGTTTGCGCTCTCTGGCGGGCTGCGGCGCTTCCGGCACTAGTCCCCTATCTTGCATCCGGCGAGAGGTCCCTGAAAGGGTTCGCCGAGGCGGCTGGATGCGTTGCCGTCGAGTGGTCGGAACGGTTCGATCCCTTTTTCAATATCAATACCGAGAGCGATCTGGCTGAGGCGGAGCGCCGGATCGCCCGCTAGGCTAGAAGTCGAGCACGTCGACCGGGTCTCCGGCTTCCGCGGCTCGGGCTCCGGGGGAGCGCCGGATGAGAAGCTCGGCGGCCGCGAGCGCTCGTTGCGCACTCGAATCCTTGCTATCGAGCGGTTGCACGGCATTTTCTGCCCACCGCGCTCGGACGAAGGTTTCGCGCTCGCCGCAGGGGCCGAGCCGACCAGTGAGGAGCGCTCTGCGACAGGCAAGCGCGACGGCCGGATCGCGACCTGTGAGACCGGCCAGCAGCGGCGCTAGGAACAGGCGCCCCGTCACCAGCGCGGATGTGGGATTTCCCGGTAATCCCATCACCAGCGCTTTTCCGGCCCTCCCGAACCAGACCGGCTTGCCCGGCTTGATCGCTACCTTGCTGAAGATCAGCTCGAGCCCTTCATCCTCGAACATCGCCTTGGCGAAGTCGCGCTTGCCGACCGAGGCGCCGCCGGTGACGAGGACGAGATCGGCGTCGCATAGCGCGGAAGCCGCCGCCTCCTTCATCGAGTCGAGCTCATCGCACAGCCGGGTTCGGCTAATCACGCTGCTGCCCCATTGTTCAGCAAGCGCGGCAACGCCGAACGTCACGCTCTCCGGAATGGTGCCTTCGGTATTCTTCGCCATACCCGGAGGGGCGAGCTCGTCGCCGGTGCCGAGGATCGCCACCCGGGGTTGCAGCGCAACGTTGACCTCGGCCAGATCCGCCCCGGCAGCCGCTACCAGCGCCCGCGCGTCCAACAGTCTTCCGCGCTCGAGCAGCCTGTCGCCCTTTGCAAAATCCGACGCGCGCGCCCGAACATGACCGGCGGGGCCGGGATGCGTCTCGATCACCGCTGTGTCGTTCTCCAGCCAGACATTCTCCTGGATGACCACACAGTCCGCCTTGGGCGGCAGCGCTGCACCGGTGAATATGCGCAGACAGGATTCAGGCGGAAGATCTTCCAGACCAGCCGTGCCGGGAAAGGATTCGCCGACCACCTTCAATCGAACCGGGAAGTTCTCGAGGTCGGCCTCTCGCACCGCATAGCCATCCATCGCCGAGACATCGCCCCGCGGTGCGTCGATCGTCGCATGCACGGGCTCGGCGAGCACCCGGTCGGCCGCTTCGTCGAGTGTCACTCGTTCGCTGCCGAGCGGCCGCCCCGCCCGGCGAACCAGATCGAAGGCCTCATCGAATGAGATCATGCGGGGTCACTCATGATTCGGTCTCCTTACGTCCGATCGCCCCTCTCATGCGCACAGAGCTCGCAGGCGGGGGATCTGGCCCGCAAGCGAGCAGGGCCGGTAGCGACTGTCGAGTTCGAGCGCGAGCACGAGATCCCAGGCATCACGGCAGGCTCCGGGCGAACCCGGGAGGCAGAATATGAAAGTGTCCTCGACCTGCCCGGCGAAGGCGCGCGACTGCAATGTCGAGACGCCGACTGTGCTGCTGCTCGCCTGGTGAAAAACTACCGAGAAGCCATCCATCTCTCGTCGAAACAACGGCTTGATCGCTTCCGGCGTGACATCGCGCGGCGCGAATCCAGTGCCGCCGGTGGTGATGACCAGATCGACATTGTCGTCGTCCACGAGAGCCTTCACGCTGACGCGAATCGCGTCCTTATCGTCGGTCACGATTTTGCGGCTTGCAAGCTCGTGCCCCGCCTCCGTTAGCCTCTTTGCCAGCAGCTCACCTGATGTGTCTGTTGCTTCAATGCGCGTGTCAGAGATGGTTACCAACGCGATCCGCAAGGGGTGGAATTGCAGGTCCTGGTCTATTCCTGGCACCGATCGCTCCATCTTGCTCGGTCCTGTCGGTCCTGCTCGCTCGGCTCCATCCAGACCGATCCCGAATCGCGACCTTCTCGTTTCCAAAAGACGGCATCGGTCTTCAGGCGATCCATCAGATAATCGGCCGCCTCGAATGCCGCGCGACGATGGACGGCCGCAGCCGCTACGAAGACGATCGGCTCTCCGGGCTCGATAAATCCGCAGCGATGAACCACACGGATATGTTCGATATCGAAGCGATCCGACGCGTCGGCCGCGATCTCAGAGAGAGAGCGTTCGGTCATTCCAGGACAATGATCGAGCAACAGACTTTCCATCGTGTGGCCATCATGGCTGGCAGGTCGTGAGACGCCGACAAAGCTCACGATCGCGCCCACCGCGATCGCTCCATCGATCAAATCGGCCAGCTCGACATCAGGTCGAAACGGCTCATGGGCGAGCCGGGTTGTGCAAGTCATTTCATCCGCCTGACAGCGGAGGAAAAAAGGCAACTTCCTGTCCCGGTCCAACCATGGTGTCTTCCGAGACCATCCGCTGATCCACGCAGGCTCGGACCGAGCGTGCCCAGATGGCATCCTCACAGTCGGGTCTCATCGCCGCAAGCCTTTTCCGCAGCTCGGCGACAGAACATGCCTCCGAAACTTCGATCTCCGCTTCGCGACCGAATTGATAACCCAGAATGCCAAAAAACAGAACTTTCAAATCATGCTCCATGGGATTCGATTGATGACATAGTGCAATGCCGATCGATAGTGACTGATACAGGTCAACGATCTCGGATGGTCAATCGCTGCCGTACCTTTGGCCACCGATGCAAGTCCTTATCCCGGAAGCCGTTTGGACCTCTCCCTTAGGCGTCCGGCCGCTTCAAGATCCAGATGCTCCCGATCGCGGCGACTGCCAGCGGGACTACTGCCCAACGTAAGGGCAGAAGCAGGACGCTCAAGATAGCACTGAGCGAAAACGCGACGAGAGCTGTTCTCTTGCCTCCTTTTCCGATTGCCCCACGCGCTCGCCAATCCCTGATATGCGGTCCAATTCGGCGATGCTCCAGCAATCGCCGCTCGAGTGCCGGGCTGCTGCGAGCAAAACAGAAAGCCGCCAATAGCATGAAGGGCACCGTGGGAAGCAATGGAACGGCGACCCCAATTGCACCGAGTGCAAGGAACGTAAAACCACTTACGAGATAAGCGATTCTCATCCTAGATAAATAGCCGATTCGTATCCGAAATTACATTGTTGAAAGAGTATCGTCGGCGCGCTGAACTGTCGCTGGCACGGGACAATGAACTTCCTTGATCACCTGTAACCACACGCCTGTTTTCGCATTCAGCCTGTCCTGAAATCTCTAACGACCGAAAATAGGGCGCTTGCCGACCTGCGACCTTTTACCATCTGTCGCCGCAATCCGGACAGTCCGCTGGCGGCCCTAGAGCAGTCCTTCGCAAAAACGGAATTATCGGGATCCCCTAGGCGATCCATGGACGGTTTTCGGCCCACAGTGCTGTTGCACAACCGTGGAGGACTCCAGCCAATGTCCGTGGGGTGCATACCTTTGACACTCCGCGTTGACAAAAATCTCTACTGTAAGCTATTGGAATTAAGAAAAAAGGTTTGTTGACAGCGGGACGTCAGGTTTTCGATGAACATGACGGCGCTAGGGATCGATGATGACCGTCAAGCTCAGCCAGCACACGCGCACTACGGGTAAAGGGGGCGGGCACAGATCGGCCTCGCACTCATGACAAAATGCCAGTTGTAGCATCGGCCTAAATGCCCACTTATGGCTCAAAGCGGACGTACTGCCGGGCAACCAGTCAAGGCTCACTCTTCTCTGGCTATTGAAACCGTACGGGCAATTTGGCCGGAGAGACTTTCGGCAAAATTGGCCCGTGTGTGCTGAATTTGGTGTCAGAAATTTTGGCACGGTCACACGGTTTCGGGCGCCGGCCGAACGCAGAACAGCGCCACTTCTGCCGGAGAGCATGGCCAAGAGACGTCTTATGCAAAAACTGCCTGGAGGCCCGAGCCGGAATCGAACCGGCGTACACGGATTTGCAGTCCGCTGCGTAACCACTCCGCCATCGGGCCCCGGAGCATGTGCTGGCAAGGCGGCGCAGATGCGGCTTGTGTTGCACACTGTCAACCGCTGTCGGCTTTTCGTCGAACCGGGGCGCCTGCGCGCTTGGCCTTGCGTGCACATGCCGGTAGAAGGCCTGATTGACGCGACTGTATTGCTTCGATAAGACAGTGGCGATGGATGAGAGCGGAACGACAATGAGTTACGAATCTGCGGGCTACGATTTTGCCGCGATGCGCGAGGCGATGGTCGAGAGCCAGCTGCGCACGACGAATGTCGACGATCAGCGCTTGATCCGCGCGATGGGCAGCATCGCGCGCGAGGATTTCGTGCCCGCCGAGCGCCGCGCGCTGGCCTATGCCGAGACTTTGGTGCCGCTCGGCGAGGGGCGGCGGATGAACCTGCCGCTGTCGACCGCGCGATTGCTCGACGAATTGGCGTTGAAGCCCGACGATGCGGTGCTCGTGATCGGCGCGGCGACCGGCTATCCGGCGGCGCTCTGTTCGCGGCTCGCCGGCAGCGTGGTGGCGCTCGAAAGCGATCCCGCGCTCGCCGGCCGCGCGCGCGAGCTGCTCGGCGATCGCGGCAATGTCGAGATCGTCGAGGGCGAGATGGAGGCGGGATGGGTCGCCGGCGCGCCCTATGACGCGATACTCATCGACGGCGCGGTCGATCATCTGCCCGAGGAGCTGGCCGATCAGCTCGCCGAGGGCGGGCGGCTCGCCGCCGCGATCGATTCCGACGGCGTGATCCGCCTCGTCTATGGCCGCAAGCATGGCGGCGGCTTCGGGCTGACCGATTTCGCCGAGGCGCAATCGGCCCGGCTGCCGGGTTTCGAACATCCCAGAGCATTCGTTTTCTGATGGCGAGGCGTATGACGAGACGATTTTTGGCAAGCGCCGCCGCGGCCGCGCTGGCGCTGCCGGTTCCGGCCGCCGCCGACACTTTGCGCGAGGCGCTGCTCGAGGCCTATCTGACCAACCCGACCCTGAATGCGGCGCGCGCCGGCCAGCGCGCGGTCGACGAAAATGTGCCGATCGCCGCGGCATCGGGCCGGCCCTCGCTCAATGCGCAGGGCACTTACACCGAGGCGGTGCGCAAATCCCCCAACAGCTTCACCTCGCCCGATCGCATCGGCAGGATCGACGCGCAGCTCGAATTTCCGCTCTATCAGGGCGGCGCGGTGCGCAACGGCATCGACGCCGCCGAAGCGCGCGTCGAGGCCGGACGCGCCGATTTGCGCTCGACCGAGGCGACGCTCTTTGTCCGCGTCGTCGCGGCCTATATGGACGTCATCGCCAACCGCAATATCGTCGAGCTCAACGCCAACCAGGTGCGGGTGCTCGACACCAACCTGCAGGCGACCTCCGACCGCTTCGAGATCGGCGATCTGACGCGCACCGACGTCGCCCAGGCCGAAGCGCGGCTGTCGCTGGCGCGCAGCCGGCTCGACAGCGCCCGGGCCGAATTGGAGGCGGCCCAGGAGTTCTATCTGCAGCTCGTCGGTTCGTGGCCCGAAAATCTCGAGCCGCCGCCGCCGCTGCCCGATCTGCCCGAAAATCCCGACCAGGCCGAGGATATCGCGATCGTCGGCAATCCCGATCTGCTCTCCTCGCAGCGCAACGCTCAGGCGGCGCGCGAGGATATCGATGTCGCCGAGGCGGCGCGGCTGCCGCGGCTCTCGGCGGTCGCCAACGGCGCATATACCGATTATTTCGGCACCTTGGGCGGAGGCGGGGCCGGCGCCGTCGGCATTTCCCAACGCGAGACCACGGCATCGGTCGGATTGCAGGCGACGATCCCGCTCTATCAGGGCGGCGGGCCCGGCGCCCGGGTGCGTCAGGCGCAGGCGCGCTACGATCAGGCGCAGGAATTGATCGTCGCCACCGAGCGCGCCGTCGTCGCCGATGTCCGGGCGGCATTCTCGCGCTATCGCGCGGCGCTCCAGGTGATCGAATCGACCCAGATCGCGGTCGATGCGAATGCGCTGGCGCTCGAAGGCGTGCGCGCGGAAAATTCGGTCGGTTTGAGGACGATACTCGACATTCTTAATGCCGAGCAGGAACTTCTGAACAGCCAGGTCGATCTCGTCACCGCGCGGCGCAACGCCTATGTCGCGGGCTTCAACCTGCTCGCCGCGATGGGCCGCGCGGAGGCCGGCGATCTCGGGCTCGACGGCGGCGCGCTCTACGATCCGGTGGTCAATTACGACCGGGTGCGCGGCAGCTGGTTTGATTTCGACGACGATCCGATGCCTGTTGTCGATGCGACACGCACCGTCGACAATCCGGAACGCGGCATCGTGACAACGCCCGAAAATTGAGGCATGTCGCGCCGATGGGCGACGTTAACCATGAGCCGACGATGGAGGAGATCCTCGCCTCCATCAAGAAGATCATCGCCGAGGACGGCGATGAAAGGCGCGCGCCCCCGCGCCGCGGCGGACCGCGCAAGGATCCGGTCGTCGACAGCGCCGACGTGCTCGAACTGACCGACACCGTCGAGGAACCCGCCATGGCGGATAGCGAGGAGCAGCCGCTGCTCTCCGACGACGCGGCCGATGCCGGGCGGACGGCGCTCGCCATGCTCTCGACGATCGCGCGCGAGCATGACGAGACGCAGGAGGCGGCGGGCTCGGCCGCGCTCGAACAAATGGTGCGCGAGATGATCCGGCCGATGCTCAAGGACTGGCTCGATGCGAACCTGCCGGCGATCATCGAGGCGA
>JAIVHR010000093.1 GCA_020200935.1 Sphingomonadales bacterium | reverse complement strand
CAATACGCTCGATATCGAATCGCGCCTGTTCCAGCTCGATCCGATGGGCGACTTCCAGGAGATCCAGCTGCCCGGCGGATCGGCCTTCGTTGCCGAGGACCGCTATGAGGCGAACATCACTTATGGCCGCCCGCTTGCCGAGGGGCTGACATTCCAGACCTCGCTCGGCGGCGAATATTCGAAGATCAGCCAGGACGGCGCCGGCGGACTGACGCGGACCTTCTACCGCCCCAAGGGATTCGTGAATCTCGCCTGGCAGGCGAGCGACAGTCTCGACATCCGGGCCCGGATCGAGCGCGAAGTCGGCCAGCTCGACTTTTTCGATTTCGTCGCCAGCGTCAATGTCTCGACCGACAACCAGAATGCGTCGAACCCGAATCTGGTGCCGCCGCAAAGCTGGAAATTCGAAGTCGAGGCGACCAAGACGCTCGGCCCCTGGGGTTCGACCACCGGCCGGGCCTATTACGAGGCGATCAGCGATATCGTCGATCAGATCCCGCTTAGCCCGACCGCCGAGGCGCCGGGCAATATCGACCGCGCGACGCGCTATGGCATCGAATGGACCTCGACCTTCAATTTCGATCCGATCGGCTGGCGCGGCGCCAAGCTCGATCTCGAAGTCACCTTGCAGCGGACCAGGCTCGACGATCCGCTGACGGGTGAATCACGGCCGATCAGCGAGAATACCGAGAGCTATATCGAGGCCGAGCTGCGCCACGACATTCCGGGCACCGACTGGGCCTATGGTTTCGAATTCGAGCGCTATCGCCAGTCGCCCGGTTTCCGGCTCAATGAATTTTCACGATTCGTCACCCAGCCGGCCTTCGTCGGCGCCTATGTCGAGCATAAGGACGTGTTCGGGCTGAGGGTCCGCGGATCGGTCTTCAACCTGATCGACGCGCATGACGATTTCTATCGCGAAGCCTATGTCGGGCGCCGCGATGGCCCGATCGCCTTCATCGAGGATCGATCGCGCCGGATCGGCCCGATCTTCACGATTTCGATCAACGGCAGCTTCTAGAAATATGAACTTTCTTCCGTCACCCCGGACTTGATCCGGGGTCCAGGGCGGCAGGCAAGGTCGCTTGCGGCTCTGGATGCCGGATCAAGTCCGGCATGACGAACATGGCGGGGTTCAGCCCGCGCGGGCCGAGCGGGCTTCAGCCATCTGCGGCGAAATCCGCCGGCATTCGGCCACCAGCAGCGGATAGGGCGCGTCGGTCGCCGAATCGAGCGCGGCGTCGCTGTCGGCGAGGCAGGCGGCCTCGCTGCGATAGACGGGTTGCGTTTCGCGGATATCCTCGCACATCACCGCGCCGTCGCCGCAACCCATGATCGCCAGAATAAAATAGCCGGGTCCCATTTCCATATCCTCCGTCTGCACAAACCCATGAACAGGCTGGCAAGTTCCCGCTGTGCCGGAAGTCACAGGCTGGCCGTTTGGCGCGCAGCCGCTATCTAGATTCGCGATGCCCGCCGAATCCGCCCCTCTCCAAGACCCGAAACCGCTCAACAGCGGCGCCGTCTTCCGGCGTTTCTTGCCCTATCTCTGGCCGGCCGGCGAAGCGGGGCTCAAATCGCGCGTGATCGGCGCCTTCGCGCTGGTGATCTGCGCCAAGGCGGTGATCCTGCTGATGCCGTTTGCCTATAAGGCGGTGATCGACAATATGGACGAGGCCGACCCGGCGGTGATGCTCGCCATCGCGATGGTCGTCGCCTATGCCGGCGCGCGCTTCGGCGGCGTCGTGTTCGACAATCTGAGGAACGTCATCTTCGAGCGCGTCGGCCAGACCGCAGCGCGGCGGCTAACCGAGAATGTCTTCGCGCATCTCCATCGCCTCGGCCTCGCCTTCCATCTCGAGCGCAAGACCGGCGGCGTCACCAAGGTCATCGAGCGCGGCACCAAGAGCATCGATACGATGCTCTATTTCCTGCTGTTCAACATCGCGCCGACGGCGCTCGAGCTGCTCGCGGTCTGCCTCATCTTCTTCTTCAAATTCGGGCCGGGCCTGGTCGCCGTGACGCTCGGCGTGATCGCGCTCTACATCACCTTCACGCGGCTGGTGACGCTGTGGCGCACCAAGCTGCGCCGCGACATGGTCGATCTCGACACCACCGCCTACAGCCACGCCGTCGATTCGCTGCTCAATTTCGAGACGGTCAAATATTTCAACGCCGAGGATCGCGAGGCGCGGCGCTTCAACCGGGCGGTCACCGGCTGGGCGAATGCCGCGGTGAAGAGCGAAAACAGCCTCGCGCTGCTCAATATCGGCCAGTCGCTGCTGACCAACGGCATGATGGCGGGCGCGATGGGCTACACCGTCTGGGGCTGGAGCACCGGGCTGTTCACGGTCGGCGATGTCGTGCTGGTCAACACGCTGCTGATGCAGCTCTTCCGCCCGCTCGATTTCCTCGGCACCGTCTACCGGACGATCCAGCAGGGGCTGATCGACATGGAAGCGATGTTCGGGCTGCTCGACACCCCGGCGGGCATCGTCGATGCCGAGGATGCAGCCGGGCTCGCCGTGGCGCGCGGCGAGGTTCGCTTCGAGCATGTCCGCTTCGGCTATGCGCCCGACCGGCCGATCCTCAAGGATTTCGACCTCATTGTTCCCCCCGGCACCAAGCTCGCCATCGTCGGGCCGTCGGGCGCCGGCAAGTCGACCATCGCCCGGCTGCTGTTCCGCTTCTACGACGTCACCGGCGGACGGATCCTGATCGACGGCCAGGATATCGCCGCGGTCACCCAGCAATCTTTGCGCGCGGCGATCGGCATCGTCCCGCAGGATACCGTTTTGTTCAACGACACGATCGGCTATAATATCGCCTATGGCCGCGAAGATGCGACCGAGACCGAGATCCGCGCGGCGGCGAAGGGCGCGGCGATCGACCGTTTCGTCAAAAGCCTGCCCGAGGGCTACGAGACACGCTCGCGGTCGCCCGCGCGCTGTTGAAGGACCCGCCGATCCTGATCCTCGACGAGGCGACGAGCGCGCTCGATTCGCGCACCGAGGCCGAGATCCAGTCGACCCTCGAACGCGCCGAACAGGGCCGCACCACGCTCGTCATCGCCCATCGCCTCTCGACCATCGTCGATGCCGACGAGATCATCGTGCTCGAGGACGGCGCCATCGCCGAACGCGGCAGCCACGCGACGCTGCTGGCGAAGGACGGGCTCTACGCCGAGATGTGGGCGCGGCAGCGGGAAGAGCGGGAGAGAACGGTCTGATGCTCAAACCCTCAAGAAAACAATTCTCGTTGGAGATGAGCATGAATACGCTGAGCCGAATTGCCTCGATGCTAGCACTTGTCGCTTTGGCGATAGTTGTGTTCGTTCCGGAGTGGCGCCAGATAGCGACAATCTCGGCAGTCATTTCAACACTCATTCTCTGGGCAGCAAGGGAAATTGGGCACAGTCGAAACCAGCGACTGCAGAATCGCATTCTTGAATTAGGCGGCTCATTGGAGGGTTTGGGCAAGAGTGCAGAGCGTAACCATCCGAACAATCAGACTGCCGCCGCGGTTATGGGTCAAGGCGATTTGGCTACTATGAGCTATGAAGGCCTTGTTTCACGAATGAAGCAAGACGGGCACATTCTATAGTAACAGCGGATTAAGAGGGCAGGTCGTTGTCGAGACGGGGATCCGGGCCGTAACGGTTTTCGCCATCGGTTCCGGGCCAGAACCACAGCACCAGCAGCCCGAGCTGGAGCGTGTCGCCGACGATGGTTAGCGGCGCTCGGCGTTGCGCGAAAATTGCCTCCACATCACCGCCAAGCTCGGTCAGGATCATGGGCACAGTGAGAAGGAATGCGAAAGGCAGCAAGAGGCCCCACCACCCTGATCTGTTTTGATCGTGGAGGCGCCGGACGAAGAGCGCAAAGACGAGCACCATTACAACTAGCCGAAACGCGGCGCCTAAATAGATCGTCGCCCTGAACGGAAAGATTGTCGCCATCAGGAAAATCAGCACAATCCCGGCCAATGCAGTAGCGATCGCGTAATAGAGCACTTCGGTTCGGCGCGAGCGACCTGAAAAGTCGGCTATGCCGGTCAGCGTTCTCTTGAGCAGCCGGAGATTCTCGGTGCTGGTGGTCGACTCGCGGTACGCCATGCGAGACTCCGCTCCCTAAAACGGCACGTCGTCGTCGAGATCGTCGTCGAAGGCGCCGCCGGCGGGCGCCGAGCCCTTGGACNNNCGCCGCCGCCATAACCGTCATCCGGACCGCCGCCCGACGAGCCGCCGTCCCAGCTGCCGCCGCCTCCGCCGCCGCCCGGCGCGCCGTCGAGCATCTGCATGCTGCCGTTGAAATTATCGACGACGATCTCGGTCGTGTATTTGTCCTGGCCCGACTGGTCCTGCCATTTGCGGGTGCGCAGCTGGCCTTCTATATAGACCTTGCTGCCCTTCTTCAGATAGCGCTCGGCGACGCCGGCGAGACCTTCGGAGAAGATCGCCACGCGATGCCATTCGGTACGCTCCTTGCGTTCGCCGGTCTGACGGTCCTTCCAGCTTTCCGAGGTGGCGATGTTGAGATTGCAGACCTTGCCGCCATTCTGGAATGTCCGGCTCTCGGGATCGCGCCCGAGATTGCCGATCAGGATCACCTTGTTGACGCTGCCCGCCATGTCTTCCTCCTGGAGATCGTTCGCATTGAGTTGGATGCGGCATAGGCGATGCCGCCCCGCCCGCCAAGGGACCTCGGATCAGCTTTCGTCGGGCTGCAGTTCGCTGGTGATTATCGGCGCCGAACGGCGCGACCAGAGAAAGCCGGCGACCAGCAACAGCACCGTCAGGCCCTGCCCGGCAAGCGTCTCCGCCGTGGGATAGAGCCCGAGGACCGGGCTGCGCGGCATGCCGGCGACGGCCGTGAAGCCGACCATTCCCGCCTCCTGCAACGCTGCCACGCCCTTGCCCGCCAGCACCACCGCCAGCACCGCGATCAACGCAGCGCTATAAGCGAAGAATTTGCCGATCGGCAGCCGCTGGCTGAATTTGAACATCGCCCAGGCGATGATCGCCAGCAGCACCGTGGCGACGGCCATCCCGCCGACCAGCGCGCCGGTCTCGCCCTGAGCGCCGAGCGCGGCATAGAAGATGATCGTCTCGAAAACCTCGCGATAGACCGCGACGAAGGCGAGCAGGAAGAGCAGCCATGCGGAACGGCCGCTCAATGCGTGATCGAGCTTGTCGCGCACATAGGCCTGCCACGCGCCGGCCTGCGACTTGCCGTGCATCCAGATACCGACGAAGATCAGCACCGCCGCGGCGAACAGTGCGCCGAAGCCTTCGGTGATCTCGCGGTTGGCGCCGCTGATCGTGATCAAGTGGCTGGCCGCCCACCAGGTGGCGATACCGGCCGCCAGCGCACCGATCCAGCCTGCATGACCTCGGCGACCAGGCCGGCATCGCGCGCCGCCAGCAATGCCTCGACCGGCTCGAAGCCTTCGAGATAGGCGGCGAGAGCGAGCTCGCGCGCGGCTGCCCCGTCGCCCGACTCATAGGCCGCCAGGCTTTGGGCCAGCAGATCGCGCGCCAACTGCAGGGATTCGCTACCCCCGGCATTCGCCACGGCTTCGGGATGCGATCGCAGATAGGCCATCACCGCCTGCGCCTGATCGTCGCCGATATCTTCGGCCAGCACGGCCGGCGTCAGCCCGGCGAGCGCCTCCATGTCGGGAATGCGTGCCCGAAGCGCCGGATCGCTCTCCCAGAGCTCGCGGCCCTGCGCGGCCAGCGCCGCCGGATAGGCATACCGGCCGACATGGAATGCCAGCGCCCATTTGTCGGCGGTCGACAAATGCGAATAGCTTTGCATCGCCGTCTCTTCGAGCCCCTGATCGGTGACCTGATAGAGTGCGAAGGCGCTGCGCTCGCGGGCCCGGTCGGCATCGGTAAAGTCGATCGGCGCGGGATCGAGCCCGGCGCCGGCCGGGCCGTCGCCCCTGCCGGTGGTGCCATGACACGAGGCGCATTGCGCGGCGTACAGGGCGGCTCCGCGTTGAAGATCGGGCGTGGCGGTCGGCGCCAGCGGAACCGGATAGGCCGCCAGCAACCGTTCGGCGAGATCGCGCGCCAGCGCTTCGACCCGGGGCGGCGGCGCGCGATCGGCGATCGTCTGCTGCAAGTCGCGCGCGCCGCGGCGGAGCGCGGACTTGGCGGAGTGGGAGGGTAATGTGGCAATCTGCTCGCCGACCGTCGCCGAAAATTCGGTCATCTCGTCATATTCGAGCTGGTTGATCACGCGGCCGTCAGCCACCGCCTCGCGATAGTCGACCGCGATATAGTCGAGCAGCCGCCATGCCGTCTGCACGGTCGTGTCGTTTGACTGCGCCGCGGCCGGCAAGGCCAGGCCGATCAGCAGCAATAGCGACAGGCAGGCGCGCCGGACAGCGAGCATTCCGGGATTGAGCAGGGTCACGGCAACTCCAAAAAGCACGGGATTTGAAGCCGCCCTAGTTTACTTGCGATTGATTATCAATAACGAAAGGCGCGAATCTACCGCCCCGGATAGCGCAGCCGGCCGAGAAAGCGGGTGACGCTGAAGCGCTGGTCGGGATCGCGGCGGAATTTCTTCTTGAGCCTTTCGAAGTCGGCGACATTGCCGAGGCGGCGATCGAGGAAGGCGAGGGTTTCGGCTTCGTGCTCGCTGTCGTCCTCGAGCCAGGCGAGGATCGTCGAACCGTAGACGGCCGACAGGATCTCGCGCTTGGTATAATGGTTGTAATCGGTCGATCTGTCGCCGGCGAGCCGCCACATGGCATCGGCCGAGCGCCAGGAAAGCCGCGCCGCGAGCGCCAGATTCTGCGGCATGACGAGGATCGCCAGCGCGCGGCGCAATGCCTC